>NZ_JASNFO010000075.1:0-92809 GCF_032027725.1 Pseudofrankia coriaricola
CCCGACGATCAACCAGGTCTGGATGTGGGCAGCGGTCCTCGCCGGCTGGATCTCCGCGCTGCTGCAGGCGATCAGCGGCTACGACCAGCACGCCGGCCGCGCGCACGCCGCCCGGTTCCGACACGACCTACTCCTGGTCCCCGGCCGGCTCGTCCGCCACGCCGGCCAGCTGACCCTTCGCCTGCCACCCGGCCGCGGCGACCTGCTCACCGACGCCCTCGCCGTACTGCGCGCCCCGCGCCCCGTCACCAGCTGACGGTCACCCCAGCCCGACCCGCGCACCCGTCGCACCATCCCACCCGACCGCACCGCCACTCTCCCAGCACCCAAGGACCCGGAACCGCTACCCCGGAGCGCATCCGGACCTCCCGCATCCCCGAAACAAGGAAAACCGCCCCCCAACCCGATGCCGATCAATCAGGGAGCCCGTCGACGATCTCCAGCAGCGCTACTGGCGGATTTAGGTCAGATGGAGGTGCATCAGGCTGGGTTCCGGCTGGAGGCGTGTGGGGTTCGCGTCCACCCGCCGTACCCGATAGGTGAGGAGCGGGTCGAGGCCGGTGACGTCCGGCCGTTGCTCGTGGCTGCGGCGGCGCGGTTGGCGGCCGGGATCGATGCGGCCGTGGACCCGGTACCGGTCGCCCACGCTGCGATTTACACCCGATACGCGCTGCGGGCGCTCGGTGATGGCTGACCCGGCCGGAGGTTCTGGCCGGCTGACCTACGGCGCGTTGGTCGAGCAGGCCCGCCGGGCCGCGGCGTCCGCCGCCGGCACGCCACCCTCTCCGTCGCCGGGCCGGGAGTATGCCGCTGGCGAAGCGGCAGGGCTGGCCCTGCTGGCGGTGACTGCTGGTCGCCACGTCCGCTTCCTCGCCCGGCCCGTCAAGCCCACCCATCCGGCCCGGCTGCTGGCCGGCCACGCCCAGGTCGTCAGCCGGGCGCTGGTCGGCATGGGCCAACCCGACCGGCCCGCGGCGACCGCGAGTCGATGGCACGGGGTCGCGGAACGGCTCGCGATCGCGCATGACCTGCTGCTGGCCCGGATCGGCCCGGATCGGGAACCGCTCGGCCCGGACGCCCGGCTGCTCACCGACCCGGACGTCATCGCCGCGGCCGCCCGCCAGGTCGCGGACATCCTCTTGCTGGCTGCCAAGGCCGCCGACGACGTTGTTGCCCGCTCGTCGACCCCAGCTCCAGGCGGACGGATCCGGGCCGCGCTGCTCGCGCCGTCGACGCTGTGGCCGCTTCGGCTGGTGGCGGGCCTCGGCGACCCGGCCGCCGCCGTGGCCGACCTGCGCGGCGGGATGTCCCGGCCGTATGTGTTGGACGATGTCGGCCCGTTGCTGGGCGATGATCATGCCCCGGTGCTGGACCGGCGGCTCGCGCAGTTGCGGCTGGCGGTGCACGCTCTTGGCCAGCCCGACCGCGGACCTGGGCGTGATCTTTTGGTCGCGCTCGCGGACTTCGGACTGGCCACCTCGGTGCAGGCGGGCCAGGCGGTCGGCCGAGCCGCCGCGTACGCCCGTATCCAACGAGGTCACCCGTTCGCTGCCGCCCGCGGTCAGGCCTCCGCCTCAGCCGACGCCTGGCGAGCGGTCCTGGGCTCGATGCGCGACCTGCGATCCCTGGGCAGCGACGGCGCCCGGGTGATCGATCTGACGGTCAGCCTGCGGCGTCATCTCGGCGACCTGGTCGAGGCCCCCGACCAGCCCGGAGCACCCGCAGGACCGGCCGCCCTGACCGCTGTCCGCAGCGCCGTGCTGGTCCTCCCTGACCTCGCGGCCGGCAGCGCGATGATCGCCAGCCGGCTACGGGGCCACGACCTGCTTTCTCGGGCCGTTGGAACCGGGCACTACGCCCTGGCGCCGTCGGCCACCGTCGACGGCCTGCTGGCCGCCTACGCGGGCGCCGCCGAAGCATCCCGACGCCTGCTCGGCGCCTGCAACGCGCTACCCGGCGAGATACCGTCCCCGCGCTTGGCCTCCTATCTCGCGGCAAACGCGCCACGCGCCGTGGATCAAGCCCCGGCCGTTCGGCCCAGGCGGGAAGGCCCGTCCGAGCCAGGGCACAGCTGGGCTGAGATCCGTGACGAGGCGCGGGGGGTGATCCGCTGCCCGACCGATCATCTCGTCGCGGCGCTACGGCACAGCGACGACGCCCTGCGCGGCATGCTGCACGTGGCCGCGCCAGGTGTGACGCTCACCGGCGAGGAGCGCCGTCTCACGCTGGCGGCCCTGGTCGCCACCCACCTGCCCTTCGGCGGCTACGCCACGCTGCCCCCCGGCCAGCCGCCCGCCCTGCCCGAGCCGGGGCCGCCCTTGGACGCCGACGGTCCGGGGCTCTAGAACCGCGACCACCCCACTCGGGCGGGCCAGGGTTGGGCTGTTCTTCACTCGCGGGGGTCGTGGCGTGGACGAAGGTCAGCGCGCTGGTCGCGCCGGGGG
Organism: Pseudofrankia coriaricola; assembly: GCF_032027725.1. Taxonomy (NCBI): domain Bacteria; kingdom Bacillati; phylum Actinomycetota; class Actinomycetes; order Frankiales; family Frankiaceae; genus Pseudofrankia; species Pseudofrankia coriaricola. The sequence continues at coordinate 2,445 of NZ_JASNFO010000075.1, forward strand.
CGGTCACAGTGCCAGATCGTCGGGCGGGTCTGTCGGGCCGGAAGGGCCGTCTGTGGACGGCGTGGCTGTGGTCGGTGGGACGTCTACTGCCTCGGGGGTGATGTCTGTTGGTGGTGGGGTGAGGTGGAGTTCGTCGGCGGCGTGGAGGGTGGCGAGGGCGGCGGTCACGAACAGGGGTTGGGTGGGGTGGGGTGGTGGGAGCCAGGGGCGGCGGGTGAGCATCGCGGCGAGCTGGTCAGGGCGGTGGCGTAGTGCCTGGTTGAACAGGTCTTCGTCGATGAGGAGCTGTCCGTGGACGGGGTCGTCGATGCGCAGGGTGCCCTGGCCGTCCTGGCGCAGGGTCGCGGCCTCGCGACCCGGCCCGGCGGTGGCGGGGTGTGTGGGGGCGGGGTTGGGGTGGATGTTCGCCGGGTCGAGTGCTGGGCTGGGTGGGTTCGTGCTGGGGAGGGTGGTGACGCCGGGGCCGGCGGGGGTGGCGGTGACGATCGCGGTTTCGCGCAGGGTGACGAGTAGTTCGCCGGGCTGCGGGGGCAGGCCCGCGGTGGCCCGGGCGGCCAGTAGGGCGGTGACGGTGGGCCAGGCGGTGCCGCGGACCGGGACGAGGTCGTCGGCGGGCAGGACGAGTCGTGGCAGCGGGGCGTGGGGTTGGACTTCGTAGCGGCGGCCGTGGTCGTCGTCGAAGGCGCGCAGGATGGTGCATTCGGTGAAGCGGGGGTCCTCGACGGCGGTGGCGACGGCGCCGGTCGCGAGGATGTCGGGCCCGTCGGGGGCGTGTCGGGTGAAGGTGGCCTGGACGTGCCAGGGGCCGGCGCGCAGGGTCCAGGTGGGGTGGCCACGCCAGGGATGACCGGGCAGCGATGCCGCGCGGGGGCGGATGAGGTAGCTCTGGCCGGCGGTGTCGTCGACGGCGGCGAGCACGGTGCCGGTGGCGCGGCGGGCGGGGTCCGCGGCGTGCAGGAGAACAGGGGTGCCGGGCGGGTAGGGCTCGTCGGGTGGTCCGGCGGCGACCGTGAGGATCAGGTCGTGGTGGCGGCGGAGGAAGTCGTGCTGGCGGCGGGTGATGTCGCCGGCACGGGCACGCTGCAGCGCGCTGACGAGTACGGCGAACAGCGCGGAGTCGGCGTCGGCGTCCTCCCAGCCGGGCACATCGTCACGGCTGCCGGAGAACACGACCACGGGCGGCTGCCCGGGGACGGTCTCGCTGATGCGGTAGCCGAGAGTGTCCCCGCCGGGGCCGGTGGCTGGGTGCAGGTCGATGCGCATGGTGTCCTGCTCGAAACGGCAGGCCGGTCGGTCGCGGTGCAGGAGCCGTCCGTAGCTGACCGGCGGCTGCTGCCCGGCGCGCACGATGCTGGTCCTGGTCGGCCGGCGGCCGCGGGCGGCGGTGGCGGACACCAGGTGGTCAGAGAGGTCGGTCCGGAGCGGGCGGTCGGGCTGCCGTGGGCGCAGAACCTGCTGGATCGGCTGCGGGATCACCCAGCCGAGAGCCTCCTCGAGCTCGGCCAGAGTGGGGCTGCCGGTTGCCCAGGCCTGTTCGCGGATGCCGCCGCCGTGTAGATCCACGACCAGTTCGGCGACAAACAGCGCCGGGCCGGCGCCGGCGCTGAGCCGGTGATGCAGCCGCCAACAACCGGCCTGCACCGTGATCTCGACGGGTGCCCGCTCGTCGCCACCTGCCCCGGCCGGGTGGTGGGGTGGGACCGGTCCACCGGCGCCAGGGCCGGGCTGCGATGGGATCACCTCTGCCTCCTGCGCTGGTGGCCGGACGTTCGATGCTGACCCACCGGGACACCCCGGCACGCACCGCCGCGGCCCTCGCCAGACGTCGGCCGTCGGCACGTGTCTGCCGTCGTCCTTGGCACCTCCGGGCCACGGCTGGGCCTGGGCTGGTTCCCTTGCGTGGACGGGCGGGTCATGGCCCGTCGAAGGCCGGTGGCTCCGGCGGCGCGGGCGGGTAGGCGTTCGGGGGGCGGTCGGGCTCGGCTCCTGGCGGCGACGCCGGCCTGGCAGCGGCGGACCGGCCGGCCGGGTGGTTCACCATGCCCGGCTCGCGCGGGGGCGCGCCGGCGGTGGCGTCGTGGTCTGTGCTCGGCGGGGTGTCCGGCGCTGTGGGGTGAGAGGGCGGGAGGTCGTCTCGGGCGTGCAGGACGGCGAGGGCGGCGGCGACGTCGACGGGCAGATCGGCGGCGGGTAGCCAGGGGCGGTAGGACAGGAGGTCGGCGAGCCTGTCGGGGCCGAGGCTGCGGGCGGCCTGGAAGTCGGATTCGCGCACGACGAGGCGGCCGCACAGCGGGTCGTCGATCTCGCGCAGCTCACCGACGCGGCGGCTGGAATGGACGCGCCGCGGCCGGGTGGGGCGGTCGTCGGTGAGGTCCAGCGGCTGCGCGCCGTCGGTCAGGTCGGATGGGGGGTTCGGCCCCGGCGCGTACTGGTCGACGGTGAGGCCGTGCGGGCCGGCGACGGCGAGGCCGAGTTCGGCGGCGGTCGGGAGAACCTCACCGGGCTGCACGTCGAGGCCGGCGAGGCGCCGGGCGTTGAGAAGGTCGTCGACGGTGCACCAGCCCGCGGGGCGCACGACCGTGACGGCGGAGTCGGGGAGGACGACTGGGCCGATGGGCGCGTCGTGGGGCTGGACCTCGTAGGACAGGCGGTGACCGCGGCCAGTCAAGGCACGCAGGACGGTACCGACCGTGAACCGCGGGTCGTCGAGGGCCCGGACCAGCGCGCCAGTGGCGGCGGGCGGTTCCCGGCCCGCCAAGCCGCGGGGTGGCGGCTCGGTTCCCAGGGTGGCGGACAGCTCGTCGGTGGCTGTTTGCAGGGTCCAGCCGGGGTAGATGGACCAGGGGTGGCCGGGCCGGTCGGCGAGGTCGGGTCGCCACAGGTAGGCCACCGGGCGGGTGTGGCCGTCGGGGCCGGGCACGACGCCGCGGACCGTCCCCTCCGGCTCGCCGGTGTGGGTGACGGCGCGGACCCGGGTACCGGCCCGGTAGGGATGCGCCGGTGGCTGTGCCGCGGCGGCGAGGGTCGCGGCGTGGCGGGTGATGAAGGTGCGCTGGCGGCTGGTCAGCGCCGGGGTGTGGCGCAGCACGTCGGGCAGCGCGAGCACGCCGCGCAGCGCGTCCTCGACCGTCGGGCGGGCGGTGAGCTGGCCGCGGGCGTCCTCGCCGGCGAAGACGACCGCCTCGCCGTCGAGGATCCGGTAGGCCGTCAGCCCGGGCGACGCCGCGCCGCTTCCCGGGCCGGTGAGCAGCTCGACCCGTAGGTCGCCGTGGGTCCAGGTACGGATGGGGTGCTCGTCGTGCACCAACCGGCCGTAGCTGACCGTGCCACCGCCGCCCAGGCCGACCCGACTCGCCCGCCACGGCCGGAAGGCGCTGCTCCCGGCGGTCCGGTCGATCAGGCCGGCGCCGCCTGGAAGGCCGGTGGAGGGGTCCAGGTCCGGTCCGGCGCCGGGAGGGTGCTCGACGGGCGGCGGGGGGAACGTCGTCAGGAGCCGTTGGACCCGCAGCGGCACCGCCCAGCCGAGCATCTCCTCCAACCGCCAGAAGGTCGGCTGCCTCGTCGACCAAACCACCGACCGATCCCCGCCCGCCCCACCCGCTGTGGTCAGCTCGGCGGCGAAGCGGCGGCCGAGGGCGTCGGCGACCTTGGACAGCCGCCACCAACCCACCGGCACCTCGACCCACACCGAACCGTCCAGCGGCGATCTCCCACCCGGCGGGGCGGGCGGGTCGGCGGCGCCGCGCCGAGGTGGGGTCAGCCAGGCCGGGCCGCGGCCGGCCCGTTCCGACCGGCCGGCATCGGGCGCGCCGCCCGGCGCCGGGTCGGCCGGTCGGCCGTCGTGGGCCAGGTGGGCCAGGTGCCGTGGCGGTTCTGTCGAGGACGCCATGCCCACCGACACTGGCCAGGCCGGTCATCGGACAGGGCACCGCGCGAGCCCTCGCCACAGCCACCGTGCGGGTTCGGGCTTCCTACGGCCAGGTGTCGACCGCCTGCACCCGGGCAGTCGGCGGATTGGCGTGGAAGACGCACGCGATGACGTCGGCGATGCCTGCGCGGGTGCGCTGACCTGCGGGGATGCCGTGCGCGATGTCCTTCGCGGTGACATTCGCGGTGACGGTGGCGATGTCGGATCTGGCACCGTCGGTGATGTCAGCGCGGCCGGCTCCCTGAGCGCCGGCCGGGTGGTCAGGTTGGTGTGCCGCGGCTCGGGTGGCTGGGCTTCGCGGGCCTGAGCCGGTGGCGGCGGTGGGCGGGTGGCTCACCGCCGGACGTGATCTAAAGTCCGAGGTCCCAGGGCGTGTCGCGGCCGGGTGGGTCAGGTGACGTGGCCGGCAGGTCGTGGGATGGCCCGGTGACCGCAGGACCCACCACGTCCGCGGGGGCCCGTCGAGGGTGGGAGCGACGTCGTCGCGGGCGTGGATGACGGCGAGGGCGGCGGCGACCTCGAGGGGTCGTTCGGCGGGTGAGAGCCAGGCGCGGCGGTTGAGGATCTCGGCGAGGCGGTCGGCTCCGAGGTGTAGCGCCTGGTGGTAGGTGGCGGTGTCGACGGCGAGGTGGCCTTGGGCCGGGTCGTGGACGTGGACGGTGTCGCCGACGACGTGCGCGGTGTGACCCTGTCTGAAGCGGACGGGTCGCAGCGGGCGGATCCTGTTCGTGGCGATCTCGACGGGCTGGTCGCCGAGGGTTGCGTCGTCGCGATAGTCGTACGGGAGGATCGGGCGGTCGGGTGGGTCGACGCGTGGGGCGGGTGAGGTGTCGAGGACGGTGGCGGTCCACTCCCAGGTGACCAGTCGTTCGCCCGGGCGTAGGGGCAGGCCGGCGCGGTGGCGGGCGTGGAGGAGGTCGTGGACGGTGCGCCAGGCGGTGGTGCGGACCGGGACGAGCTGATGGGCCGGCAGGACCAGGGGGCGCAGCGGGGCGTCATGGGGCTGGATCTCGTAGGACCAGGCGCCCCTCGACCGGGTGAACGCGCGTAGCACGGTGCCGACCTCGAACCGCGGGTCGTCGATGGTGCGCACCACGGCTCCGGTCGCCAGCCAGCCGGCGTCCGGCAGGACGGCGCGGCCGCCGGGCGGGGTCAGCGTGTCGGTGATCTGGTGCCAGGGCGCTCGCAGTGCCCAGTCCGGGTGGGCGTGCCAGGGGTGGCCGGGCAGGTCGGCGATGTCGGGGCGCCACAGATAGGTCAGTTCACCGCCCCTGCTGACCGTCGCGGCGCGCACGGTGCCGGTCGGGCCTTCCTCGTCGATCCACAGCAGGCAGACCCGGGTGCCGGGCGGGTAGGGCTGCTCGGGGCTCACCGCCGCGTCGAGTTGGGCGCCGTGGTCGTCGAGGAAGTCCACCTGCCGGTCGGTGAGCCCGGCATCGCCCCGTACCCGTGCGGCCGGCGAGCGCAGCGCGACGCGCAGCGCGGTCTCGATCTCGGCCCTGACCTCGACGTTGTCACGGACGCCGACGCCATCGCCGGGTGGCCGGTACAGGCCGGCGAACATCACCCGGTCGTGCTGGTAGATCCGGTAACGGTATGTGGCCACGTCCGGGTCGGTGTCGGGCTCGTCGAGCAGGACCTCGGCGCGCAGGTCGCCTGAGCGCCATTCCCGCAGCGGATGTTCGTCATGCAGGAGGCGTCCGTAGCTGACCGCCCCGGTGGTGCTGTGGCGTACCTGGCTTGCCCGCCACGGGCGGTAGATCGCTGTCTGGATGGCCTCGTCGGGTAGCCAGCCGGACACGGCCTGGCGGTTGCGCAGGGAGGGGCGGGGCGGCTCGGTGGTCAGGATGCGGCGCACCGCGGACGGCACTGCCCAGCCAAGGGTTTCCTCCAGCTGCCACAGGTTCGGCGCCTGCGTCGTCCACACGACCGCCTCGGGCTGGCTGGCGGTCGGGGTGGTGGAGAGTGTGGCGGCGAACTGGCGGCCCAGGCCGGTGGGGTCGGTCATGGGGAACAGCCGCCACCAGCCCGCCGGGGTCTCGATCCGTACTGGTGCCCAACCTCGGGCGGCGGCGAGGTCGGTCACGGGCGGCGACGGCCGGCCGGTGTCGGCCGGGCTGTGCGACTGCCTGCTGGGACGGTGCCGAGGGGCCATGGCCCGGCCCTGTGCCGCATTGTCATCGCCACCGACCGCCCGGCGGCCCTCGCCGAAGCCCTCGCCCGGAGCCGTCACCGGTCTGGTCGATGCCTGGCCGGGTGTGTGCCAGGCCCCTTCCGGTTTCGATCCCCATCCAGTTCCGGTGGTCCGGTCGGCTTCGGATGGCGCCGCCGTCTGATCCGGCGTCTCCGCGAGGCGGCGCCCTGCTCGCGTGATCGGGGGCGGGACTCCGGGGTTCATGGGCCTGGTTCGAGCGGCGGGGCGGTGGTGGGGGGTTCTGGTGGGGTGGTGGGTTCGGGGGTGGGGTGTGGCCGGTGGGATGCGTCGGGTGGGCGGACGAGGCGGAGAGGCGGGCCGTCGGCGGAGGGGGCGGATGGCTGGTGGTCGGTGGGTGGGGTGAGGTCGGTGGCGGCGTGTTGGGCGGCGAGGGCGGCTTTGACGAGCAGGGGTCGGTTGGTGGTTAGGAGCCAGGGGCGGCGGGTGAGGAGCGCGTCGAGGTCGGTGGGGTGGTGGCGTAGCGCGGTGTGGAAGAGGTCGGCGGGGACTTCGAGGTGGCCGTGGACGGGGTCGTCGAGGGCGATGGTGTCGCCGATCTGGCGCAGGGTCGGGGCCTGTCCGGTCTTGTGTCCTTGATGCGGGTGGCTGGCCGGGTGCAGGGGGGTGGTGTCGACGGCGATCGGTGTCTGGCCGGTGGGGTTGAGGGCGGGGCTGGCGGGGTGCGCGACCGGGAACGGTCGGCCAAGGCGCGGCCCGTCGGGGCTGTCGAGGATGCTTGCTGCCTCGCGGACGGCGGTGAGTAGTTCGCCGGGTTGGAGTGGCAGGCCGGCGGTGGCGCGGGCGTCGAGGAGGTGTTGCAGGGTCGGCCAGGCGGTGGAGCGCACGGGGACGACGTCGCCGACGTGCAGGAGGACCGGGGGTAGTGGTGCGTCGTGGGGTTGGATCTCGTAGTGGATGCCGGAGTTGGGCCTGTCGAAGGCGCGTAGGACGGTGCCGGTCGCGAAGCGCGGGTCGTCGATGGTGCGTACGACGGCGCCGGTGGTCAGGATCATGAGGCCCTGGGGTTTGGCGAGGATGGTGTCGGGGCTGGTCGGGGTGTGGGTGGCGTCGGCGCGGGGGGTGCGCAGGGTCCAGGTGGGGTGGTCGCGCCAGGGGTGGCCGGGCAGGGCGGCGGCGTCGGGTCGGAACAGGTAGCCGGGGCCGTCGGCGTCGTTGACGGCGGCCAGGACGGTGCCGGTGGCCCGGTGGTCGCGGTGGGCGGGGCGGACGGTGATGCGGGTGCCGGGTGGGTAGGGGTGGTCGGGCGAGGCGGCGGCGGTGGCGGCGAGCAGTTCGGCGTGTGCTGGTAGAGGAAGTGGTGTTGGCGGGCGGTGAGGGTGTCGGGGAGCAGGAGGGCGTGGCCGAGCACGTGTTTGAGTGCCTCGCGGACGGCGTCGTCGGAGTCGGCCAGCACCGTGGTGGGTGCGTCGGTCACGACGCCGGAGAACAGGACGGTCGGATCCGTTCCGGGAGCGGTCTCGTGGAGCCGGTAGACGATGGTGGGCCGGCGGTCGAGGGCGCCACGGAACAGGTCGAGGCGGACGGATTGGTGGGTCCAGCGACGGGTGAGCTCCTCGGCGCGCAGCAACCAGCCGTAGCTGACCGGTGCGGGGTCCCCGCCAGGCAGCCAGAGCACGCCGGTGAAGTCGCCGGCGACTTCGCTTGCCCGGGTGGGCCGGTGCGCAGTGCGGGCGTCGTCGTCGGGCAGCGGCATCGGGACCGGGTGTCGTTCGGCGGCCAGCCGCAGGGGCGGGGCGTGGGCGACGCGTAGGACGTCCTGTGCCGCATGGGTAATCGCCCAGCCGAGGCTGTTGGGCGGCACTCACGATGCCCAGGTCGCGGGCACGAGTCGAGCGTTGAGCATGCCGACGGTCGGGGGCCGCGTTCCTCGTTCGTCGGCGGCGGCACCTCGCCGATGAAACGTCTCCGTGCGGCGGGAGCTGTGGCTCGCCGGGAACGACGGCGCGACTGTGTCGGCGCGGTGTCGGGGTCGGTATCGAGCGTCGGCGGCTTGCCGGCACGGGTGATCGAGGGCCAGAGTGCAACACCGGCCGCCCCTTTCGGGCGGTGACAGCCAGGCCGGAGCCTGACGGGATGGACGATGATCGAGGTCTTCGACACGGCGGCGGCTCGTCGGGCGCTGGCGCGGCGGCGGCTGCGCTGTCCGGACTGCTCCGCGCCGCTGGCGCCGTGGGGCCGGGCCAGGACCCGTACGGTCCGCGACCGCGACGGCGTCCAGGTCACGGTCCGCCCGGACCGGGCGCGCTGCACCGGCTGCCACGCCACGCATGTCGTACTCGACGCCGGCCTGCTGGCGCACCGTGGCTACACCGTCGGCGTCGTCGGCCGGGCGCTGCTCGCCGCGGCCAGCGGGCTGGGCCACCGGCCCATCGCCGCACGGCTGGCAGTCCCCGAGGGCACCGTGCGCGGCTGGCTGCGCCGCGCCCGGGGCTCGGCCGGGCGGCTGCGCGAGATCGGCGTACAGACGACCGTCCTGCTCGACCCGGACATGCTGCCGGTCCGCAGGCGCACCGACCCGCTCACGCTCGCCCTGGACGCACTCGGCGCCGCCGCGCTGGCCCTCGGCCGCCGCTTCGCCCGCGAGGACACCGACCCGTGGGCACGGATCAACATCCTGACCCGAGGCCGCCTGCTCGCGCTGTTCCCGACCGGCTGATCCGGCGGCATCGTTCCCGGTCCCCGCCTGCCCGAAAACAGGCCCGGACACCCTGGCTCCGCCGACCATCGCGTCGCACGGAATCTCCGCGCCCTTCACCGCGACACCTTGCCGATGTAGCCGACAGCGTGCCGATGAGAGTGCCCGATTCGCCGGCCTACTCGTCGGCATCGTGAACGCCGCCTTCATCGGCATTCTGAACGCCGGGCAAACAGCCGAGGCCTCCTCGAGCAGGAAAAGCGCGGGCCGCACGGTCTTCCACACCGGCTGCGGCTGGCTGGCGCCGGCGAGGTGGGCGCTCAGGTAGGCGCCGTAGCCGGCCAGGTCGCCGTTGTCGTCGTACATCCGGTGCAGGTCCCAGCGGCCGGCCGGGGTGGTGATCGTGACGAGGGGCCGGCCGGGTCTCGGCCTGGTCTCGCCGCCCCGGCCGGGTGGGGGCGGGGTGGGTCCTGTGGTCGTTGGCATCGTGAGCGCCGGGTGGCGGTGCTGGCGGGCTACTGCTCGGCCGGCGCGGGAGTGGTGGGTGGGTCGGGTTCGGTGAGGGCGTTGAGGATGTCGGTGGTGTGGACGCGGTAGGTGCGGCCGTGGCGGTGGACGGGGACGGGGAAGCGGCCTTGGCGGGCCAAGGTGTAGGCGAGGGTGCGGCCGAGGTTGAACGCGCGGCCGGCGGTCACGAGGTCGACCGCGGCGGGGAGCTCGCGTACTTCGGCGAGGGTGAGCGGGGTGTGCATGGAAGGGGTCCTTGTCCGGTGGGCCCTTGTCCGGTGCCACGGGCGGGGCGAGGCGGGGCTGGGCGGTGGCGATGTTCTTCGTGGGTTCGTTCTGGCGTGCGGATCCTGGGTGTCTGTCGGCGGCGCTCGTCGTTTAGAGGCCGAGGCCGAGGTCGAGGGCGTCGGGTGGCGCCCTGTGGGCGAGGGGCGTGTTCGCCGGGTTGCCGTCGAGGCGCGTGTCGGCACCCGACGCCAGGGTGAGCGTGCCGTGCTGCCCGGCCGGTTTCTGGATCTGGAACTCGGTGGCGGGGTGCACTGTGGCGTCGGGGTGCGGGTGTTCAGGGGCGGTCCGGAGCTGGCCGGGGGTGAGGCGCAGGGCGGCGTGGGTGAGGCGGTCGGGGTAGCGGGCGAGAAGAGCGGTGGCGAGGGTCCGATGGGGCGTGACGGTGTGGCCGGCGAAACGGGCCAGGGCCTCATGGGAGGCCTCGGCGAGGAGCTGAGCTGTCTGCCGGGCTTGGAGACCGGCCTGGTCTGATGGCCTGGCGACGCCGGGGTGGGCCGGCTGTCGGTCCGCGAGGTGGGTGAGCTGGCCGTGGGCGAGGCGGGCACGGACCGCGTCGGCCGGTAGGCGGGCCATGCGCTGTTCGAGGCGGTGCAGTGCCGTCTGTTCGTGGGAGGTGCCCAGGAGCCAGCCCGCGCGGGTGCAGATGGCGCGCAGGGCACCCCGGGTGAGGTCGGTGGGGGTGGTCGCGGGGCGGGTGTGGTCGAGCAGGGCGCGGATGGTCTCGAGGTCGGTGCTGGCAAGGCTGTGGCTGGCGAGGGTTGGGTGGGTCAGGTGCAGGACGCCAAGGGCGAGCAGGGTGTCATCGACGCCGCGGGGCTTGGCGCGGGTAAGCCAGGCGCGGCCTGCGGTGGCGGCGTGGAGGGTGGCGTCGAGGGTGTCGAGGGCGCGGGCGGCGCCGTGCCAGTCGACGAGGTCGTCGCGCAACGCGCCGCCGGCGGCAGCGGCCGGGGTCGGCGGGTGGGGTGGGCCTGGGGTGGCTGGGATGGTCAGCAGGGTGTTCGCCGGGATGCCGTGGTGTAGGGCGGTGGTGAGCAGGAGCAGGCGGGGCAGGTCGGGGTCGGAGTGGCGGGTGGCGTGCGCGATGCGGGTGTGGGCGGCGTAGGCGTCAAGGGCGCGGGACAGGTCGTGGCCGGCGAGCGCGTCGAGTTCGGGCAGGCCGGGGCCGGTGGGTGCGGGCTGGCCGGAGTGGAGGATCAGCTCGCCGATGGTGTGGGCGGTGGTGGCGAGGATGGCCGGGTCGAGACGGTGGTGTGCGGCGACCGCGTCTAGGGCGTCGATCTGGGTTGTTGTGGGCTGGCCGTGGGCGGTGGTGGCGAGGTCGTGCAGGGCGGTGAGCAGGTTGTCTCGGGGTGCGGGCAGGGGTGGTGGCGGGCGGGTGGGTAGGGCGCGCAGGGCTGTGGCGGTGTCGGCGGCGCGGGCGCGGCGGGCGGTGGTTGAGGCGGTGGCGGGCAGGCCGTGGCTGGGCCAGGGATTGCGTGTACGGGACCAGGGGCCGTCGGCGCGGCCGACGGCGCGGCTCACCGGGTGGTCTCGCGCGAGATGTGGTCCGGCTGCGCGCGAGGGTCCCCCGGAGCCGCCGAGCCTTCCGGGTCCGCCGGGTCCGGGGGTGGCCTGGTAGGGCTGCCGACGCGCGGGTTTGCTTCGTCCGCCGCGGTGCTGAGGTACGGGGTGGCGCTTGGCGGGTTATCGAGCGTGGTGCTCGTCGGTGCTGTCGTCGTTCCCGCCTCGCCGGTCGAGGCGTCCGGGTTGGCGGTTGTCGCCCCGCGGCCCGCTACCGCGTCCGGCATCGCGGTCTCTGGGTCTGGGCCGGTACCGGGTGGGGTGTGGGTGGTGCGGCGGCGAAGCGCGGCGAGGTGGTGGGCGCGGGTGGCGGCGGCTTTGGCGAGGGTGCGGGCGGTGGCGCGGCGGCGGGTGGGCAGCAGGACCCAGCTGGTGACGGTTTCGCGACACAGGTAGGTGGTGCGTCCGACGCGGATGGCGACGACGCCGGCATGAGCGAGGCGGTGGATGAGGTCGGGGGCGACCGGGTCGCCGGCTGCCTGGGCGGCGAGGGCGGCGGTGGCGCGGGTGACGGTCTCCTCGGTCGTGCCGCCACCCCGACGAGGCACTTTGATGATCTTTGGTCGGCGCAGGGCGGTGAGGTCCCAGGCGGGTTCGGGCCCGCTGTCGGGCTGGCCAGGGTTGCGGCCGGCGCCGCCGGTCGGGTTGGTGTCGCAGATGCCAGGGGGTTCGGTGGGCGGGTTGGCCGGCGGCAGGGGGTGGGGCATGGCGGTCCTACCAGAGGTCTGGTTCGTCGAGGTCGAGGGCAGGCGGGTCGGGGTTCTCGGCGGGTGTGGACGGGTCGGGAGGCTGGGAGGCGTCCGAGCCGGGGGCGGGTGGTTCGGGTCGCAGGTAGTCCGACAGGTCGGGTAGGAAGGGGGCGCTCGCGGCCTTGGGTGGGCCGGTCGGGCCGGTGGGTGCCGGCGGCTTTTCGGGGACGACATCCCGCGGGTGGGGAGCCGCGGGGTGGGCGTCGGGCGGGGTGTCGCTGGTCGGGCCTGAAGGATCGGGTCGGGTGGAAGGGTCGGACGGCGTCGTCGGGTGGGGTGTGGTGGCGGGGTCGGTGCTGTGTCGGTGGGTGGCCGTGTGCGGGGTCGGGTTCGGGCGGTAGGGGTCGGGGCGGCCGGTGACGTCGGCGAGGCGGGTGGTGCTGGTCAGGGGGGCCGGGTCGGTGGTGGCCGTGGTGGGCAGGCAGATGTCGGGGAGCTGGTCGGGGGTGTGGCGGGCGGCGAGGGCGGCCAGGGTGGCGTGCGCGGTGGTGGGGTGCAGCTCGCCGTAGTGCGGGTGCAGCAGGGCGCGCAGCTGGTCGCCGGGGACGGCGAGGGCGTTGTGGAACCGGTCGGAGGCGGCGGTGAGCCAGCCATAGGTGGGGTCGCCGACGACGGTGTTCGGGCCGTCGTAGGTCACGGACACGGTGGCCGGGGGTGTGGCGGGGTAGATCGGGACACGGCCGGCCGGCTGGGCGTGGCCGGCCCGGGTGGGCTGGGTCGCCCCGGTGGGCTGGTGGAGTTTGCGGAGGTAGGCCTGTTGGGCGACGCCGTGAGCGGCGACGGGGTCGGGGAAGGGGCCGTGCAGGATCAGCGCGTCGGTCTCGATCGCGTGCAGGTAGCCCCACCAGGTCGCGTGGGCCACTGGCAGCCGTTTGGCGGGGTCGCGGCGGAGTAGGCCGCGGCGCGCGCCCGGCAGAGCGCGGGTCGGGGCGGTGTTGGTGTGCCATTCGGTGATGGCGATGACGTCGCCGAGGTCGGTGAGGCGAGGGATCTCGTAACCGCGCCCGACCTGGGTGGGACGCCAGTTCTGGTGGGTCCAGCCGGCCCGGGTGTTGGGGTCGGGCCAGGCGGTGGAGACGACGATCTGGCTGCCGTTCGCGCCGCTGACCGGGACGTCGAGCAGGACGCCGGTCGGGTGCAGCCGGCAGGAGACCAGCCGCGGCGGCAGGTTCCACCGGGCCGGCGCGTGCCGGGGCGCCGCGCCGGCCGGCGGTTCCGGCTCGCGTGCAGGGAACGTGGCATCGTCATCGGGCTGCGGTGCTGCGTGCGGGCTCGGCCGCGGAGGCGGAGGCGTGGTCACAGGCCCCCACAGCCAGGCGGCTCGATCCCATCCGCCGGTGATGCCTGTTCTGGCCCCCGGATCTGTGGTGTGTATCCCGCGGACGTGTCGGTGGGGGTGGCGCCGCCGGGCAGGGCGGTGAGTGTCCTGCCCGGGGTGTCCGGCGGTCCGGTCGCGGGGCTATCCGGGCCTGGTCCGGTCGGATGTGGCGGATGGGTCAGGGCGTCGAGGGCGGCGGGGGCGTGTTTGGCGGCGAGGTAGGCGGCGACCAGGGGCGGGTGGGGGCCGGCGGGTAGCCAGGGATGGCGCTCGAGGATGGCGGCGAGCTGGTCCGGGCGGGCGGCCAACGCCGCGGCGAGCGCGTGCTCATCGACAGTGATGAGGCCGTGGGTCGGGTGGGCGAGCCGGCAGACGCCGCCCGACGCGCTGATCGGGATGACGCCAGGCGTCGGGGCGGCGGGCTGGCCGGGTAGGGGTGGGACGTCGACGGGGTCGACGCGGCCGGTGGGGTCCAGGGCGGTGTCGACGGTGTCGAGCTCGCTGACGACGGCGAGGTGCGGGCCGTGGGGGCCCTCGGCGGCCAGGGCGTAGTCCCGCACCGCGATGATCAGCTCGAAGGGGCGCAGGTCGAGGTCGGCGACGGCGCGGGCGAGCAGCAGATCGGTGGTGGTACGCCAGGCGGTGCCGGCAAGCGGGGTGACGTCGGTGGCGCCCAGCAGGACGGGACGGGTCGGCGCGTCGTGAGGCTGGATTTCGTAGCGGGGGGTGGGGCCGTCGCCGGCGTAGGTGCGTAGCACGGTGCCGACGGCGAAGCGGGGGTCGTCGAGGGTGGCGACGACGGCGCCGGTGGCCATCACGGCGTCCTCGCCGTCGGGGGTGTCGGTGTTGGCATCGGCGGTGTCGAGGGTGGCGGTGACCTCGCGGACGCTCGCGCGCAGCGCGAGACGGGGGTGGTGGCGCCAGGGATGGCCGGGCAGGTCGGCGACATCGGGCCGCCACAGGTAGTCGAGCCGATCGCCGTCGCGGTCGGCGGCGGCCGTGGCCAGGACGGTGCCGGTGGTGTAGGCGCCGTCGGCGTCGACAACGGCGGCGATGCGGGTGCCTGGCGGGTAGGGATGACTCATTGGGCGGGCAGCGGCGGCAAGTGCCGGCCCATGGGCGGTGAGGAACTGTCTCTGCCGGTCGGACGGGCGGCCGCTCGGGTGGCCGGTGGTGACGGTGGTGACGGTGGTGACGACGGCGCGGATGACCTCGGTGGAGTAGGGCTGCCAGCCGGGAGCGAGGGGGGCGTCGTCGCCGGCGAACACGACCTCGCCGCGGTGGGACACCCGGTAGGACAGCAGATACCCGCCGCCGCCCACCGTGGTCGGTACCGGTCCGGCCCTGACGATCTCGACGCTGGTCGGGCCGTGGTCCCAGCGGCGGGTGGGACCCTCGCCGTGGCGTAGCCGGCCGTAGGTCGCGGGCGCATGGTGGGCACGCAGCACCAGGCTCGCCCGCCACGGCCGGCAGTCGGACCGGCTACCCGCCTCGGGCAGCGACACCGACGCCGCGGGCGGGAGCACGGTGGAGCTGGCGGCTGCGGGAGGGCGCGCACGCTGGCGGCCGGTCGTCGCCCACGGGGCTGCGGCCTGCAGGGTGACGTGGCCGGCCAGCGGAAGTGCCCAGCCCAGGGCTTCTTCCAGCCGCCACAGCGTCGGCTGGCGGGTCATGAACGCCGGCCGGCCGCCCCAGCGCGGGCCGACCGGGTCTGTGACCAGCTGCGCGACGTACTCCCGGGTCGCCTCCCCACCGCTGACGAGCGGGAAGATCCGCCACCAGCCGGCCGGGACCTGGATGCACAGCGGATAGGCGTTCGGGTCGACCCGCAGCTGGTCCCCGGCCAGTCCCGGCCCGGCCGATTCGGCCGGCGGGACGGGCTCGTCGGCGAACGCGCCGCCGGGCATGGCCGTCATCGCCTCCTCCGCGGGAATCGGCGCGCTGACCGCGACGGGCCTGCAGGCGTGTCCTGGCCGGGCGCGCCGCTACCGGCGCGAAGGCTGGCGCCGTTCGAGGCGCGTGGGGAGGCACGCCATGGCGCGCGCCCGGCGCGCGAGGGGTCAAGGGCCGGGTCGGCGCGCCAGGGCGCGTCGTCGTCCTGGCCGCGTCCCGCTGGCAGTCCCCAATCCGCGCCGGCGGCGCGGCCCGCACCGTCAACGCGCCCAGCCATCCCTGTCGCGGCGCGCGTCGCGGGGCTTCGCGCGCCGCCCGCGGCGCGGTTCCTGCCACCAGCCGCGCCACGGCGGGCGCTGCCGGTCGCGACGGGCGGCGCGTCGCGTGCAGGGCTGACGGCAGCGTCCGGGCGGCCGTGGGCCAGGCGGCGCAGGGCTGGGTCCTTGAACCAGTAACGGCCACGCAGGTGGATGGGCGGCAGGGTGCGGTGGATCAGCAGCGCCTCACCCGGGGCGACCTGGCGCAGCAACGCCGCCGGCAGCAGCTCCAGCCGGGTCGGGGCTTCGGACAGGCCGGTGCGCCCGCCGCCGGGGCTGGAGTCGGTGGAGACGGTGCGCGCGGCGATGTGTTCCTGGCCGAGCAGACTGGCGGCGTAGTCGAGGCTGGACCGGTCCGACAGCCCGGAGAAGAAGACCTTCGTGGGCGCGTTCGAGACGACGATGTCGGCCTTGGGACCGTAGGCCGCGTCGATCTGGGCCTTCGACTGGTAGAGCAGCATCAGCACGACGCCCATGCCGGCGCAGGTCGAGATCCGCGCGGGCAGGGAACGCATCGGCCAGTTCCCGGCCTCGTCGATCACCACCAGCAGCGGCGGGTCCAGGGGCCTGCCGGTGCGGCCGACGCGGGCGTAGACATCGCGCAGCAGCTCGTCGACCAGCCCACCCAGCACCGGTGCGAGCCGTTCGGCGTCGTCGAGGTCCGCGCAGACGTAGAGGGTGTTCGCCCGCCGCCCCGCCGCTGTAGACCCCGGCCGTGCAGGCAAGTCGGGCTCGGACCATCCCGTCCACCAAGGCTCGTCCTGGTCGGCGGGCCAGGAACCGGCGGACGAGCCGGCGGCTCGGGCGGAAGTGGCGGTGGGGGTGGTGCCGAGGAGCCAGTCGAGGTCGAGCGGGGCGCCGCCGGTGGGGACGGCGCTCTGCTGGACGGAGGTCTCCTGCCAGGGACGGACCATCTGCCGGGCGACCAGATACACCGACGAGCGCTGCCGCGCATCCGACGCCCAGACCGCGCCGAGAGCCGCGTTGACCTGCCGCCCCTCGCCCGCGACCTCGGGATCCAGGTGGTCGGCGAACGCACCCGCCAGGCTCAGCACCGTGGTCTTTTCCTGGGTGGTGACCCAGGTGACGACGCTGTCCATACCCAGCCCGGCCTGGGCCGCCAGCCAGAACAGCAGCCCGACGAGGTCCTCCCCCGCCGACGCCCAGAACGACATGTCCCCCGAGCCGCCCGCGTTCCAGTCCGTACTCGCGGCCACCGACCGCGCCGCGCGCCGCGCCCCCGACAGCCGGCGCGAGACCAACAACGGCGACCAGCCCGCGCCGACCCGGCCAGTTGCGCCGGCCGGGTCGAACACCCGAACCTCGCCCACCGCACGGCGGCGCGCCTCGGTCGCGCCCAGCAGGTCCGTCTTCACGCTCAACGCGAGCACCGGGCCGTCCCACTCGAGAATCGCCGGGACCGCCAGCGCCGCGGTCTTCCCACAGCGCGTCGGGCCCAACGCCAGCACCGCGCCGCGATCCGACCGGCGGCGTTCGGCGCCGCGGCGCAACCGGCGCGGCACAGCGACATCCAGCGGCCTGGCCGCGTCTTCGGTCGCGACCAGCCGGCTACGGCCGCCGGCACGCACCCGACCCAGCACCAGCCGGCCCGCCGCCGGCCCGGACACCAACAACGGTGCGAGGTCGGACAGCCGGGCGAAGCGGGCCTCCGGATCCAGCCCCATCCGCCGCCGCCGCGCCACCCCGACCCGACGGCTCGTCACCGCGAGCAACACCGCGACCAGCACCGCCGCGAGCATCAACAATGGGACGGTGACCGCCCAGTAGCCCGTCGGACCCGGCAGCTGCGCGGCCACCGGCGCCGGCCAGGCCCGCGCCGGCTGGCCGGGATGCGCGGCCAGGGTCGGGATCGCCCACGCGGTGTCGTGCAGGCCGACAGGCAGCGGGTGGTGCGCGCCGAACAGCAGCGCGGACAGCTGCGCGCCCGTCCACACCGCGACCGCGGACGCACCGAACGCCGCCGCACCGGCCACCAGCAGCGCCTCGGTCGACAGCGCCGCCCCGCCGGTCGCCGGGCCGGTCACGACGCCACCGCCCCGGCCGGCACGAGCTCGGCACGCAACGCCTCGACGGCCACGTCCCGGCGCGCCCGCACCGCACGCTCCGACACCCCGGCCCGCGCGGCGGTCTCCTGCTGTGACAGGCCAAGGACGCCGAGATCGGCCAACACTCGGAGCCGCTGCGCGGGGATCCCCGCCGCCCGCCCGTCCAGCAGCACGGCGAACAACTCCCCCGCCGCGGTCGGGCCTCCGGCCCCGCTGGCCGTGGCCGAGGTGTCTCCCGCGTCCGGAGCTGACGTGCCGGGGCGCGGGGTAAGACCCGCGGGGTCGGTCAGCCGGTCGACCAGCGGCACATAGCCCACGGCCAGGCCGACCGCGTCACCTACCAGGTTCGCCGCGACCTTGACCGGCCGCCGCTCGACCGGGTAGCAGCGGATCACGATCCACGCCGACCCGACCAGCTCAACCAGCAACTGGTCAAAGGAAACGCCACGGCGGTGACAGCGCCGGCGCGCCTGGCCGGTCAGCGCCGGCATCAGCCGCTCCAGCACCACCCGCGCCGCAGCCAGATCCCCCGCCCGCGCCCGGCGAACCAGCGCGGCCAACACCGCGTCCGCCTCACCCAACGGCACCGTGAGGTCCCGGCCGCAGGCGGCGAGCACCGCCACGACCGACGCGGTATGCGGCGCGAGCAGCGGGTCGCAAGACCAGCGAGCCAACCCCACTGCTGCCTCAGTCCCGCCGGCCCATCGTTCCCACTCCGCCTGCCAGCGCCGCAGGACCACCGACCGCGGCGTGAAGATCACAGGGCCGGCTGGCGGCCCGCTCCGATGCGACATGACACCGCACGGTCCGAACCGGTACCACCGCCACCACCACCGCGAACGACATCGTCCCTGTCACTCCGGCCAGGCCGTCGTCCCCACAGACATCGCCGCGGACATCGCCGCAGCTCGTCACCGGTATCGACATCCTCGCGGGAACGGCGTCACAGGCCTGGCTGTGCCGCCCCCGACCAACCCGTGCCCCGCCGCGAGGACTCGAGGCAGCGGCGATGTCCGACGTGAGGGCCGCCGGGATGGCCGGTGCGCGCAGCGTCGCAGGTCATGTCGTTCCGATGGATCGACGCAACGATGCTCAGTGGGGCCTCCAACTCTGGCAAACGACGTCTGAAGGACACACCCCGGATGGCACGCACCCCCGGGTTTTGCACAGGTGCCGGACGGAGTGTTCTTGGCGGTGTTGGGCGGGGTGTTGTGGATACCGAGGTTTGTCCACAGGCCATGGCGCGCGGCGACACGCGGCGGCGAGCGGTGGTGCACTGCGCCCGTCGGATCGTCTGGCTGAGGAGGAGCTTGGTGATGGTCAGGGATGGTCGGGAGGCCGGTTCGCCGGCGGGGCCGGAGCCGGCGGATCCGATGGACCCGCGGTACGGGGTGGACCCGGTGCGGTGGCGCGGAGTGGCGATGGCGTTGCTGGCGGCACCGCCGTCGCTGGAGGCTTCGGCGGGGCTGTTGGAGCACGCGGGCGCGGGGCTGCTCTTCCCGTCGCTCACCGACCGGCGTCGCGCGATGCGGGCACGCACGGACGTGTCGTCGGCGGCGGCCCAGCTGGAGTGGGCCGGCCTGGTGGACGGCCCGCCCCCGCCCCCGCCCGCGGTGTCCGCATCGTCGGGGCCGGTTGGTTGGGCCGAGGTCCGCGAGGTCCTGGACGCGGCGGTCACGATGCTGGGCCGCTGCGCGCAGACGGCGCCAGACCCGATGGCGACGGCCCGGGCGGTGCTGTACGCACGGGACGCGCTGAGCGCGATCGACGATGGCTGAGCCGCTCACCTACGGCGGCCTGGTCGAGGCGGCCTGCCGCGACCTCGCCACCGCGGTCGTCCAACAGCCGCCCGGGATCGCCGACGGTGCCGCCGAGGATGCCGCCGCGTTGGTCGACCTGCTCGCGCTCGCCGGCCGGCACGCCCAGTTCCTCGGCCAGGCGGCCGGGGCGCGCAACCCCGCCCTGACGCTGGCCCGCCATCTGTCCGAGGCCGTCACGGCCACCCGCCCGATCCTGCCCACAGCGTCCGCGGCGCGCGGGGACCGGTGGCGCCCCGCGGCCCTTCGGCTGGGCGTCGCCCACGATCTGCTCGCCGCGCAGATCGGCCCGGCCGGTGAGCGACGCGGCCCGGACGCGGCGATGCTGCGTGACCGTGCCATGATCGCCACGGCCGCGGGCCGGCTCGCCGGCCTGGTGGTACTCGCCGCCGACAGCGCGATGACAAGCGCCGACCATCTACGCCGCCACATCCTCGACGCCGCGACCCCAGCACACCCCACGTCGAGTAACGACCCTCCAGGACTGGACGGGCAGGGTGCCCACGCGGCGCTGACGGTCGCCCAGGCGCTCGACCGCGTCGGACAGGTCCGCGATGCCGCGGCCAGACTGGAGCACGCCCCCGCCCGAACCCCCGGGCCGACGGCGCTCGACGAGATCACCCCGCTGCTCGGCGACGAGACCGGCCACCCGTTCGAGCAGGCAGTCGAGAGGATGCGCTACGCCGCACACACCATGACCTGGCCGCAGCTGCGCATGCACGGCGCCGCGCTACGCACCGTCGCGGAACTCGCCGTGACGGTCACCTCCTGGACGACGAAACTGGCCGGCTGGGCCCAGCGGCACAGCCGCCAGCCCGCGCAGGACGCCTACGCACGCGCGACGACCCAAGCCAGACGCGCCACGCTGCAATGGCAGAACATCCAGGAGATCCTTGGCCCGCTGCGCACGCTCGGCCTCGACGGGCGCCATGTCGACGAGCAGGTCCGCAGGCTCGCCCGCCAGATCGATACCGGTCCGCGGGCCGCCGCGACCCCGGCTGCCCTGCTCGCCGCCCGACGGGCGGTCCTGCTCCTGCCCGAACTCGCCGCCGCGAGCAGCATCGCGACCCACCACCTCGCGGGCGACGGACTCCTCAGAGTCGCCACCGTCACCGGTATCTGGGTCGAGCCCCCAGCGCGGGTCGGGGAACTGACTGGCGCGTATCGCGCCGCGGCCAGCGCCTCACGCAACCTGGTCGACGCCTGCGCGGCGCTCCCCGGCCCGCAGCCAACACCGGGGCGGGCGCGCTACCAGCCTGACCTCGACACGCCCGTCCTCACCGGGCAACGACGAGCGCCACGACCACGACGTCCGGCGCCACCGCCCAGGGATCAGCTGATCTCGATCCAGGACCCCCACCACGGCCAGCTGACCTGCGACACCGACCTGTTCGAACGCGCACTGCGATTCCCCGACCCCAACCTGTGGGACATGCTGCGACCACACACCACCCGGCTGCAGCTCACCGGCACCGAATCCCGCACAACACTCGCAGCCCTCGCCGCCATCCACGCCCCGCAGTTCTTCGCCCCATCACCACGAGCCACAACCGAACCAGCCGCCACCGAAAATCAGCCCGACGGACCCAGCCAAGACCCCGGCGACACCCCACCGCCGCAGGCCGACAGCCTCGACCTCTGACGCACACCGCACATCGGCCAGAGGAACGATTCGCCGACAGCCTCGATCCGGCCGGGGTGATCGTGGTCTGCTGGCCGCGATCGCCGAACTGGAGGTCGCGCCACAGCCATGACTGCGATCACGCCGCGAGGCCGGATCAGCAGGACGGTGGTAACTCGACCACAGGGATCAGCACCAGATCCCTGGCCACAGGTTCAGAGGCCGGCGAGACGCGTGCGCGCACCACTGTGACGACCGGGGCCGTCGACAGCTACGCGGCGTCGTCAGAAGCCGGCGGCGTCGAGAATGCGCAGGAACGCGGGACGGCGCCGGTTGTCGGCGCGCAGCTCCTTCAGGTAGCTGGCGAAGCCGTCGGGGTCGCCGTGCTGTTCGTGGGCGGCGCGCAGGGGCGGCAGCAGCGCCTGGGCCTTCTGGTCACGGTGCCTGTCGTAGGAATCGGCGTGCAGGTGGGTCTCGATGAGACGCTCGTAATGGCCGATGACGTCGCCTGGATGGCCTTCGGCCTGCCAGATTTCCAGCAGCTCGGTCAGCAGGCTGGGCGTCAGCGTGTCGACGTGTGCGCTCCCGACCTGCCATGCCTCGCCGGGCCGCCCTTCAGCCAGCAGCACGCGGACGAGGTTGGCCGCCGCGGCCGGCTGGCGGATAGCCCTGGCCCGTAGCGTGTCGACGGCCCAGTCCGCGAGACCCGCCCGGCCCGCCCGGGCGCCGGTCTCGACCAGCGCACGGAAAACCTCCGGTGTCGGACCGCGCTCGAAATCGGCCTGCCGTTCCGCGACCGCTGCCTGCCCGTCGTCGAACCGCAGAAGCAGGTCGACGTAGGCGTCGCGCAGCGGCTCGGCGGCCGGCCGCGTCGCATGCTCAGCCAGACCGCTACGAGCCCAGCCCAGCGCCTCACCCGCCCGGCCTGTGTCCCGCAACACAATGACGATCTTCAAATACTGGTCCGGGCCGCTCAAGTCCTCGGCGAGCACATCGACGTACCAGCCGACATCACCGGACACCTGAGCGAGCTGTTCGCGCAGCAGCCGGGTCGCGACCCACGTCCACCAGTCCGCCTCCGGATCCGCCCCCGCACCGCGCTGCTCCACCAACCGGCCGATCTCGCCAAGCCCACGCTCGCCCAGAGCCGAGGCAAAATCCGCGAGGACGATGTCCGGCCAGCCAGGGCCGTCGTAGGCCAGCTTCACCAGCCAGCCCGCCAACGACCGCGCGGGCGGCGGCGCGGACGCACACGCCCGCGCGTACAACGCCATCACCGCACCCAGGTCGTCACCGATCACACCGGAGGAGTCGTCGAGGTACTGCAACCCGGCCGTCATCCGGCCCACCGCCCTGCGCAGGACCGGAACCGCCACCGCTGCCTGCCCCGAGTCAACCAGCCGCGCGCACCGATCCACCAGCTCCCGCGCGTCGCGCGAGTACTCTCGCCGGCCCGCATACGGCGACCTGCGCCGGTCCCGCCGCAGCCGGTCGACCACGACAGTCAGATCCTCCGACGACACCACCCACCCATCTTCAGCAGAAGTCCGCAACGAACTCTGTGGCCCATCGGTGTTCCACGGCTGCCCGGCGATGTAGCGACGCGAGCCTCGTCACCGACCCTCCGTCTGCCACCGCCGACCGCACCCTTCGAAAACGAGGCATCCGAGAGAACATCGCCAAGACCATCGCGGGGAGCAGCGCCGGGACGGGACTGGCGCCGCAGGCCGATCGCGTCGTCGCGGAGATGTCCGACGGGCCGCTGTGTCTGGACTCCCCCGGGCCGCGCCCGCCTCGTCGCTGCGCTGGGAGTGCCCCCGACGCTGGGCGCCTGCCGGCGACCTTGAGGAAGGCCTCGGTGGAGACAGGACGGGGCGACGTCCAGTGCGCGCAGCCCAGTTGTCGGCTGCGAGAGCACGAGGGCCGCGGCGATGTCAGGCGAGATGGCTGCCCGGAGGGCCGTGGCCCGGATCGTCACAGGTCATGTCGTCACCGAGGGATCGCCCTGACGGATACGCGCTGCGGGTCGCCGTGCCGACAGGCTGGTGGGAGCTGCAGCGGCTGCCCGGGGACTACATACCGAACAGTTTCGCCGCCACCCTGGTCATCGACCACGACGGCAACCCGACCCGGGTATGGACGACCAGCGCGGCGAGCGTCTCCAGCCTGGAGGAAACCCTCGGCTGGATCTGTCCAGCCGACACCCGGAATGTGCTGCTGGCCGCGCCGGCGACGCTGCCACCGCGCATCACGGAGAGCCTCGACGGCGACGTGCCGATGACAGCGTCGCACCGGCCGACACGGACGAGCATCGTCGAACCCACCGGGAAGCCGCCGACCACCTACGGCCGGCTCCTGAACACCGAGACACCGGACCGCGTCTACCGGGACGGCCCACTCCACATCCTGCTGCACACCGGGCGGTCCCACGACGGACCGGTGATCGCGTATCGGATCAGCGAGACCCTGCCCGACCAGTTGCCAACCCTGATGTTCTGCTCCGCCCGTCACCTCGCGCCGGGCGAGGAGGTCGACGCGGACGAGGAGATCCGCACCGTGGTCCGCCACGTACTCGAGGCGCCATCCACCGGCGAGGCCACCCCCCGACAGGTCGCCTTCCTCGCCCGGCACACCGCGCGGCTGGCCGGCCTGGCCGCCGGCCCACCCGAACACCCCTACCCACCGGGCACCCGCGTCGTCGTCCACCCCGACATCCCACCGCTGCGCGCCACCGGCACCATCCTGGCCACCCTCGACGACAACACCGGCTACCTGTGGCGCCCCGACGCCGCGGACCTACCCGGCCATCCCTGGGCAGCACACCCGACCTGGGCGCTGCCAGTACGCCGTGAGGCCACCCACGCAACCCTGGACCCGCCCGACACCGACCTGTCCGTCCCCCAACCCGGCGACGGCACCAACCCCTACCAGCCCGACATCCTCGCGACCGGCTCCCTCGTCACCACCATCGACGACCCGCGGTTCACCACCGCCACCGTCCTACGCGCCCTCGACGACGACACACACGGCCTGCGATACCAGGTCCAACCCCACGACGCCCCGCTCCCCCCGCAGCTACTGCCCGCCGACGACCTCATCCCGCTTCGCCCAGCCGCCTGGCCGACCGTCGAAGCCCTCGTCCGCGCCCGGCTCGCCGGCCAACTCCCACCCATGCTCGACGAAGCTCTCGTCACCCTCCAGGAAACCGGCCTCGTCGTCGACCGCGCCCCGGATGGCCCCGGGATCATCGTCGCCGCACCAACGCCGTGGGCCACCTGCCCGTTACTGGCGCCCGACGACCGCCTCACCGCCATCGCCGCGTCCGCCGACCTTGCACCGCCCCGACACCCCACACCCATGAACTCCCCCGGCACCGCGGCGACGATCCACCACGCCGGCGATACCGTCCACATCCGCGACCCGATCCACGGCCACCTCGCCGTCCCCACCGACCTCCACACCCGTGCGCTCCGCCAACCCGCCACAGTCCTCGCCGACCTGCTTGCCCGCCGACCCTGGATCCCCACCTACCCCGACCAGCCCCACGCCGTCGCCGCCGCCCTCATCGCCCAATACGCCCCCGCCGAACTCCCGACCACCGTCATCGCTCATAACGCGGCGCCCGTCGAACCTGACGCGGCAATCCCCGACCAGGCGACCCCGGCCACCACGACTCCCCCCGACGTCACCATCACACCCGAGACTCCCGGGCCCGACCTGTCCACCGGCCCCGAATGGTGACACCGCCGACAGACAAAGCGCCACCGGGCGGAGCTTCGCGAGCAGCTCGGTCTCCGCGACTGGTCGGTCGGTGACAGGGCCAAGTGGGCGACGTGGATAGCAGCCGAGGTCTGTTCGGTCGAGCTGTCCGAGAAGCGCGGTCAGTTCACTGGTCCTGGTCGTGACTCTGCCGGGATCTCCGCGCTGGCGCTGCACCTGCTGCAGGCCGCCGCCACCTGTCTCAAGACCGTCCTCATCCAACGCGTCCTCGCCAACCCGGCCTGGGCGGCGAGGCTCACCCAGCCGATCAGCCCGGCCTGTTGGCCCCGTTCTCGACTTATGTCAACCTCGACGGCCGGACGATCGCTCGAGGCTCGACAGGAGCCGAACTGGCCGCCCGGCGACAGCGATCCCCGCTGGGGCAGAGTTCACCAGTGGCCTCGGCGACGCAGCCGTTGTGCTCGCCTTCGGACCAGCGGGCGGTCACGCGTCGGACCTGGACGTACTTGCTACGGTAGTCGCCGGCTCGCTCCAGACGACCGGAACGGCTGGTACGAGCCGCGTGGCCGTGGGGCCGTGTGCGGCTCCGGCGGAGCATCTCGGCGGCGCTACTGGCTCCGCGACACCGCACACCGGCTGGCGTACCGCACCGTCGCGTCCGGTTGTAGCGTCTCGACCAGACGGCCTCCAGATCCAGGGCCCCGAAATGTTGGACTCGAGACGTCCGTGCATGATGTCTGGCATGGGGGAACGTCAAGATCGTCTTACCTGGGATTTCTTCATCTCGTACACGCAGGCGGACCGGGTTTGGGCAGAGTGGATTGCCTGGCAGCTCGAAGATGCCGGCTACCGGGTCCTGTTCCAGGGCTGGGACTTCGTCCCCGGGGCGCATTGGATGGCCCGGATGTCCGATGGCGTACGAGGCAGCGAACGGGTACTGGTGGTGCTGTCTCATGCCTACTTGACGTCTGTGTACGGGCGACACGAATGGGAGGCCGCTTTCCGGCAGGATCCGAGCGGTCTCGAACGCAAGGTGGTCCCGGTGCGGGTTGAGGACTGCACCCGTCCCCTCCCGCTGGACGGGGTAGTCTCGTTCGACCTGTTTGGCATCCCGGCCGAAGGTGCCCGACAGCGCCTGCTCGACAACATCCGTTCCGTCCGTGAGGGACGCGCAAAGCCAACGGCCGAGCCGTTGTTTCCCGGTGAGGTATTTCCACCCTACCCCGCTCTACGCAGTAGGGCTGAACTGGTTCTCGCATTCCCTGGTGGATCTGGAGCCGACGGGGGTCGCGCGGAGGGTCTAGCTCATATGACGATGCCTTCTGCCGCGGTCCCGGCGGGAGTATCCATTGAGTCCTTCTATCGATTTCAGGTCCAGGAGCCAAGCCCTGCGGCTTCGCAGCAGGGCGCACCGAGAGCGAGTTCGACCGGGGGCTATAAAAGAGCGTTGCGACACTGGCCCAAGGCGCTTGCAGTGGTCATGTCGGTCGCACTGGTCGTCGTGCTCGTAAAGTTCTGGCCGACGTCCGACGGCGGAATCGCCGACATCCCGCACACGCAGGTACCTGACACGCAGGTAACTGGTCCTGACCTGGCTGCGGTGTCACGCAGACTCGCCAACGCGGCGTTCGATAGCGCGGATCGACCAGATCGTGCCCGCAAGCTAGCCATCGCCGCTTATCGGACCTCACCCACTACTGAAGCCCGTGGCAGTGTGCTCACTTTCCTCGGTTCCCGGGCCACATTCACTGGGCCGGCCGGCGCGGTCAACGGGATTGCATTGAGTGGAGACGGTAAGTTGCTTGCTGCGAGCAGCGAGGACTCGACTGTCCGAGTGTGGGAGGTCGTGACTAGCGGTGGAGAGGTCGCACCGGTGGCTACGCTTGTCGGTCACACCGGCGCGGTCGCCGGTCCAGCGTTCAACGGCAACGAAAATCTCCTCGCTGCTGGCGGCGACGACGACACCGTGCTCGTGTGGAATACCGCCAACCGGGGCGACAACGTTAAAAGGATAACCGGCTTCGCCTCGGACGCGGTGAAGTTCGACCCCTCCACAATCTACAACCGGGACGGGCGCATGTTCATCGTGAGTCTGGGTACTCAAGATGATGGTTCCAGCACCTTTGGCGAAGTTGTCGCCGATACGTGGGATCTTGATCCCAATTCGCTCCACGCCGATCCCGTGTCCACGTTCCGCATTCCACAGATATCAGACGAATTCGGTACCAGGCGCAGGCTGGTATCAGCCATCAGTCCGAGTCCCGACGGAAGGCTAGTGGCCACTGGCACTTTTGATGAAGTACATCTATGGAACGCTACCATCCCCGGAGAAACCTCCCAACCCCTCGCGACTCTGACCTACGACCGCGCCTCAATAACAAAGAGTCTCTCCGCCCTGGACTTCAGCAAGGACGGGCGGCTATTGGCCGGCCGCTACACAAGCGGAGCCGTGCGCATATGGAAGACCACGACACCCGGCCAGCACGTCGAGCCGATGGCCACCTTGATCGGCCATAACGAAGAGATCACAGATGTGGCGTTCAGCGACGACAATCGGATGCTATTCACCAGCAGCGCCGACGACACCGCGCGAGCATGGAATATAGCGGTCCCTGGCGAGGATATCCAGCCGCTCGCGACCTTCAAGGGGGCGACCAGCGACCTCACCGGAGTAGCGTTCAGTGATGGCGAACGACTGTTGATCGCAAGCAGCCGCGATAACACCGTACGAGTGTGGAACGCCGAGGATCACGGCGAGAACGTTCAGCCACTGGCTACCCTGAGAGGTCACAGTGACGATGTCACCGCCGTGGCGCTCAGCAACGACGATCTGCTTTTCACCGCCGGCGACGACGGTTCGGTGCGGGCGTGGAGTCTCGATGCCAAACAGCTCGTCACCGCATCCTGTCAGGCCAATCGCCTCTCCGAGGGGGAGTGGAGGGAACTGGTACCTGAAACAGAGATGCCGAACGAACCACCTTGCTCCTGAACCGCCATCCGAGTCGCGTGCTTCAGGCTGGTGATAGATGCTCCTGCCCAGCGTGGATTCGACGACGACCTGCGGACGGAATACGCGACGCGGCGGCCATGCAGGGTGCCGTGACCAGCAGCCTACGCCCATTTTGGGGGCGCTCATTGCTGGCTGGTCATGGCGGTGTCGGTGTCGGCGAAGGTCCATTCGTCGGGGGCGATGGAGTGGTCGACGAGGGCGGTGTGGGGGCCGATTTGCCAGATGGCGGTGAAGGGTGGGAGGTGGTCGAGAAGGTTGCTTTGGGGGGTGGTGAGGCCCATGTGGGCGAGGAGGCGGGTGATGTGTTCGGGGTTCTGGTGGAGGTAGACACGGACGGAGGTGGTGTTGAGGAGGCCTTCGGCGGTGCCGGCACCGCCGCGCCCGGTGCCGGTGTTGGTGTTGAGGTCGGCGATGGCGTGGGTGATGAGGATGTTGACCTGGCCGAACTGGCGGCCGAGGCGCCATTGGTTGTGGAGGTGGCGGGCGATGGCGGGGTCGTCGAGGGCGATCCAGGCTTCGTCGACGATGGTGAGTTTGTGGGTTGCGGGTTGGCCGTGCATGACGGCGGCGAGCCAGCCGGTGGCGGCGGTCAGGACGAGTTTGAGGGCGCGCGGGCTGGTGAGCAGGGCGGAGAGATCGAGGATGAGACCGGGGGCGGTGCGCCAGTCAAGGCCGGGGGTGGTGGGGCCGTCGGCGATGCCGCGTAGGTCGTGGTCGAGGAGGGTGACGGTCGCGTCGAGGAGGGGGCGGCGGCGGTCGAGGAGTTCGTCGAGGGTGGTGTCGAGGTCGGCGGCGAGGGTGTGATCGGGGTGGGCGAGTAGCTGACGGACGTGGTGCAGGGTCGGCGCGTTCGGCCCAGCGGGGATGGCGCCTGTGTGGGTGGTGAGGCGGCGGGCGGTTTCGACGAGGAGGCGGTGCTGGCTGGGGTCGAGGGTGGGGCGGTCGAGGGCGACGGCGAGCAGCGCCTCCAGGACGGCGGCGCGCTGCGCGGCGAGACCGGCGACCAGGTCGTCGACGCCCTCGGGCTCGGGCCCTGTCGGGCTATCGGCCGCGTGCGCGCCGGTGACGTCGCGCGGGGCGCGGGCGCGCCGATGGCCGCCTGAGGGCGGGGCGGTGGCGGTGGTGTCGAGGGGGTTGACGCGTAGGGTGCCGCCGGGTTGGAGGCGTAGGACGGCGTAGCCGAGGTGGTGGCCGAGGGTGGTCCATTCGCCTTTGGGGTCGAGGACGGCGGTCCAGCGGCGACGGCCGGCCTGGGTGGTGAGGGCGGTGGTGCGGTGGAGGTAGGTCTTGGCGAGGGCGCTTTTGCCGTGGGCGCCGGCGCCGGAGATGACCATGTTGGGGCCTTGGATGAGTCCGTGTTCGTAGGCGGTGACGAGGTCGAAGTGGAAGGCGCCGCCGGCGAGGCGGTCGGTGCCGAGCAGAGGTCCCGGCTGGCCGAGGCCGGTTTCGATGGAGAACGGGTGTAGGGCGCAGAGGTGGGCAGTGGTGGCGATGTCCCAGGGCAGGGTGAGTGGCACCGTCGGGCCCGGCCGGCCGCGGCGGTAGCGGTGTGGTCGGCGGCGTGGGGTGGGCGCGGCGGGCATCAGGTGGCTCCGGGGTGGGGGCGGCGGGGGGTGAGGCCGAGCGGGAGGGTGGCGGCCAGGGCGTGGTGGTGGCGGCCGTGTAGGGGGCGTAGGTCGGTGATGCCGGCACGGGCGGCGAGGTCGACGAGTTCGGCGGTGGCGGTGTCGAGGGCGGGGCGGCTGGGGGCGGCGAGGTCGATCAGGGTGAGGTAGGCGAGTTCGGGGTGGCCGGCGGAGAGTTCGGCGTCGCGCCTGTCGATGTCGTCGCGGGCGCGGGTGAGGTGGACGGGGATGCGGACGGCGTGGCGGTCGCGGATCTGGATGGCCAGGTCGAGGGCGGCGGTGTCGTGGTTGAGGCGGCGGCGGGATGCGGCGGGCGGTATTGGGGTGAGGGCGGTGGTCAGGGTGCGGCCGGGTGGGGACTCGTGCAGGAGGGGGTCGAGCCAGCCGGGGTGTAGCGGGCCGGCGGGCCAGGTGGCGATGCGGAAGACCCGGTGCCAGGTCGCGCCGACGCGGACCGCGTCCCAGTAGGCCGCGAGTTCTGCCGCCGGCCGCGCTGGATCGTTGGCCGGCGGGTGGCCGCGGCGCGGTGGTGCGAGCGGGGACAGGCGGTGGCGGTCGCGCGTAGCGCGACGACGGCGCGGGTCTGATCCGGGTTCCGGGTTCGCGGGGTCATCCGACGTCTGCTCGGGCTGCGGCGAGGGAGCCATCGCGAGCCTGGCTTCCGCCGCGGCGCCGGTCGTCGAGCGCCGCGGGCGGGCGGTGGCGCCGGCGGTCGCCGGTCCGGAGGCCGGTGCGGGGGCGCTCGCCGGCGTGCGGGGGCGGGGTGGGACGGGGCGGGCGCCGGGTAGACCGGCGCGGGCCGCCAGCCCGACAGACGGTGCTGTCCCGGTCGCGGCAAGCGTCGGTAGCGGGGCCGCTGCTCGCGGTGCCTCGTTGTCGGTGACGACGGTGAGGTGGCGGCGCGCCGCGGCGGTGAGTGGTTCCGGATCGTCGCCGGGATCCGCGGTGGCGTCGGGGTTGGGGGTGTGGGGGTCGAGCTGGGTGAGGATGTCGGCGATGAGGCGGGCCTGGGACAGGGCGCCGTGGACGGTGAGGCCGGCGGCGCGGGCGCGCGCGGCGAGCGCCGCAGCGGCGGCGACGGCGACGAGTTCGGGGTACGCGCCGCGCCGGCGGGTTCGGTCGGCGCGGTGCGTGTCGTGGGTGTGGTGGGGGTCGATGGTCAGCCAGAGGCGTAGGTCGTGCTGCTGCAGCAGGGTGTCGGCGAGCAGGCGGCGGTAGGACGCCGCCGCCGCCGCCGCGCCCGCCTCGCCGGTACGGCCGCTGCTGGCGAGGTCCACCACGGCGGCCGTCCCCGTCCCGGTGGGGTGGTCGGCGCGGCGAGGCGCGGGGTGGGCGGGGGGGCCGGGGGGGGCGGGCGGGGGGGGGGGGGTGGGGGGGGGGGGGGGGGGGGGGGGGGGGGTGTGGACGGTGAAGCCGAGGGTGCGGACCGCGGGGTCGCGGGCGGTCTGGGCCAGGACGCCTGCCCAGGCAGCGAGGCGACGATGCTGGTCGGCTGGTTCGGCGAGGGTGAACGGGCCGCCGCGGATGTCGAGGACGACGGTGAACGCGCCCGACCGGCGGTGGCGCAGGACCACGGCCGGGGCGCCGTCGACGGTGGCCGCCGCAGTGGGGTCGACGGTGAGCAGGTCGAGGCCAGGTAGCCAGCCCGGCAGGCCAGCCCCGGCCGCCGCGGTCCGACGGGCGGCCACGCGGCGGCGGGGGCCGGCGAGGGCGAACCGGAGGAGCAGAGGTAGCAGGTCGTGCAGCGTTTCGCCGCCAAGGCGGACGGTGGCCAGCAGCACAGCGACGACCAGGGCGGCGGTGCCGGTGAGCACACCGGCCCGGCCGCCGACGAGGACCGTGGCCAGGATCAGGGACGTCACGCCGGTGGCGGTCAGGGTGAGCTGGGAGACGGTCAGGCCGTAGAGCGCGGTGCCGGCTCGGCGGGGTGGCAGCCGGTAGACCGGTGGGCTGCTCACCGGCCGGGGTCCGGGGTGGCC
The DNA here is from genome assembly GCF_032027725.1 of Pseudofrankia coriaricola. NCBI lineage: Bacteria > Bacillati > Actinomycetota > Actinomycetes > Frankiales > Frankiaceae > Pseudofrankia > Pseudofrankia coriaricola. The sequence goes on from NZ_JASNFO010000075.1 coordinate 33,693, forward strand.
GCGCCGCCCGGATGAGCGGGCGGCGGCGGAGTCGGACGTGGCTGGGGACGGGCCGGCCGGCGCGGTGGCGTCGCCTCCGGCCTGGGCTGGCTGGCCGGCGGCCGTGGCTCGTCGGGGCGCGGGGTGGTCTGCGGCCGGCCAGTCGGACCCGGGCCGGACGTCGGGCCGGTGGCCGACCCGGTGGTGGCGTCGTTGGTCGGCGGGTCGGGAAGGCTGCGGGGCCTGATCGGGTCACGGCCGGCCGTCGACGTGGGTGCGTCTCCCCCGGGCAGGCCGGCGGCTGCGCCCCGGCCGCCTCCGGTGCCGCGGCCGCCGCCGAGGCGGGTGGCACCGCCCAGGGCGCGGCCCCAGTAGGCGAGCTGCGCGGTCTGCTGCGCCGCGTGGAACGGGGCGCGCGACAGGCCTTGGGCCAGGGCGTACGCCTCGACGATCGGGATGAGACGCCAGACCACCGCAGGCATGAACACGGCGACCACGACGGTGGTCAGGCCGAGCAGGTACTGCCCCCAGCTGGTTCCGCCGTCGCTGTTCGCGCCCTCGTTGAGCTGGTCGATCCCGATCCGCAACGCCAGGAAGATCGCCGGTTTGGCGAGCACCGCCGCGGCCACCATGCGGGCGAGCTGCCCGGCCGCGGCGCGGGCCGCGGGCAGCACGGAGGCGGCGAGGCTCAGCGGAGCGAGCGCGACCACGATCAACACCAGGGTGTCGCGCACGATGAGCTCCATGTAGAGCAGCACCCCGCCGACGAACACCACCAACGTCAACAGCAGCCCCGGGGCATCCTGCGACGGCGGCAACGCCATCCGGTCGGTCAACGTCGCCGCCGTGTCCGCAGGAAGGACCGCGCCGGCAAGCGCGTCCGCGATCGTCAGCAGCCGGTCGACCAGCCACGGAAGACCCGCGATCGCGAGCACCGCGACCGGCAGCTGCCGACCCATCCGTGCGAACGCCTGCCCCGGCTCCCCCGACAACAGCCCCTGGATCACGCCGACAAGCAGCGCGCCGACCAGTAACGCCCCGCTGAACGTCGCCACCGTGTGATACGGCCCGTTCCCGGCCAGGTAGCTCGACGCGGTCAGATGCGGCCGCGTCGACGCGGCGAACAACTCGCTCAACAGATCGCTGGTCCGGTCACGGAACGCCCCGACCAGGACCTCGATCAGAGCCTTCAGGACGTCCTGAATCCCCGATCCGACCAGGTTCCCGAACCAGCCCATCGTCAACCCACCCGGGTCGTCGGCGCCAGTGCCTGACGCGGCGGCGCCGACCCGGGCGAAGCACGGCGAAAACCGGAACACGCGGATGCCGAGGCGGTAAGCGGCCCGGCGGGGGGCGTCGCGCTGCTCCACAGGCCGTCGCCGCCCGTCGCCCCGCACTCATACACGGCGGCCGGCTGCGGAAGACAGACGCGCACCGGGGGCGGGTTCAGCAGCCGCCAGATCACGACCGCGCACAGCAGACTCGCCGCCAGCAGCGTCACGACCAGCATCGCCGCGACCAGCCGCTCCAGCCACCACCGCTCGACCCGCGGCGGCGTCCACACCTCCTCGACCGGCGGCCCGGCCAAGGCACCGCCGGTCAAGGTCGGCTGGTGACCCGGCGGGTCCAACGCGGCCCACCCCGCCGGCTCCTGCCCACCCGACTCGGCCGGCCCGGTCGTCGTGACGGGCTGCTGGGGCCAGCCCGTCCGGGTCGATGCACCGGACCACCATGAGTGCGCCCGTCCGCTTCCACGGTCGGCGGTATCGGCGTCCAGGCCGTCCGCCACGCCCGGATCCGCGGCGACGAGCTCGGCAGGCCAGGACGGTGCGTCGGGCTCGGGCACCCACCCGGCCTCCGCGAGCCGATCGGCAGGGACCTCGGGCGTCCAAGAGCTTCGGGGTGGCGTCCAACCGGTCGACTCGTCGCCGGGGCGGACGGGGCCGGGCTCGGCGCTCACCGGGAAAGCCATCCGATCAGCGCCGGCGCCAAAAGGATCAGCACCGCCCCGCCACCACCACCCAGCACCATCGTCAAACCCCGACCAGACGCCTGCCCGGCACCCGTGGCCCGGCCGATCCCCATCGCCGCCCCGCCGATGATCACCGAGCCGATGCAACACGCCAACCCGACCTGCGACGTCACCCCCAACAACGACTGGATCTTGTCCCGGCCGGGCATGTCCTCCCACCCCGGCTTCACATCAATCCCCGGCACCCCAGCACCCGGCGCAGTCGTCGCGGGCGCAGTTGTCGCCGCAGGCGCAGTCGTCGCCGCCATCGCCGGCGTCCCCGCCGACGACACCGCCAGCAATGCCACCGCACCGACCACTGTCGCCAGCCGCCGTACCCGGCGCCACCGCGCCGACGACACGCGTCGGCGCACAGAACGGGAAACCATCGCCACCTCCGGTCCACAAGAAACGGGCTCCTATAGAGGCAGTGCGAATGGGAACCCCAGAACCGGAAGCTGCTTACAAGCAAAATTTTCGTCGATCTTCGCGATTAACGCGTCGGTGCAGGTCGCGTCAGGTGACGGGCGATGGTGGCGAGGTTCTGGTCGATGCGACGCAGGACGCGCAGAACCTCGGCCAACGCCTCCGGCGACGCCGAGGCCGCCGATGGCACCCCTCCCGCCGGCGGGCCCGCGGAGTCCCCCGGGGTGTCGGCCGGTTCGGCGAGCAGGGCCATCAGGTGATCGTCGGGCCAGCCGAGCGCGCGAGACACCGCGGCCAGCGTGCTGTTGTACGCACGGCGGCTCCCCGTGCCACGCTGCAGGATCCGCAACGTCGCCACCGAGATTCCCGAACGCTCCGCGAGCTCACGCTGACTGACCCGGCAGACCGCCATCCGCACGTTCAACGCCGCCGCGACCGCCACCCAGTTCTCCGGGACCTCGCCGGACAGTGCCCTCCCGAACAGCGGTCGGACGTTGGTGTGCGGCCTCATGCCACCGCCACCCGAACGACCGGCCGCCCCCGCGCAGCCTCGCCGGCCACCCGCCTTGGAAGGGGCACCTCCCAGACCGTCAGCCGCGCCTGGTCGCCGTCAAGATCGGTAGTGACGCGGTGGCGGATCACCGGCCGGGTCCGGCGCATCGGCGGACGCACAGCGCACATCACCGGCGCAGGCCCGCCAGCCGGCCGGAAGGCCCGCAGAAGACAACCCACCGCCAACGCCACCGCGGTCAGCTGCGAGGGAACTCCCTCGGGCCAGACCGAGATCGGCCCGGCGGCGGGATGATGTTCGGCGAGGCTGAGCGCGACGGGCACCAGACTCCGCCTGTGCAACAACAGCCCGACCGGACCGTCCTCGCCCCTCGTCGACGCGCACCACGGCGCCCCGGACAGGACGAGACCATCGCCGTCCAGCGCCACCAATGTCGGCACCTCGGCGGAGACAGGCCCGACGTCGGGAAGGTCGATCGTGACCGTCGGCGTGACGTGTCGTTCCGGCGGGAACGCGGGCCGCCGGGCCGCCGGGCTGGCGGCTGCAGGGCTGGCGGCTGCAGGGCTGGCGACCGCGCGGGGCGTGTCGTGATCCGACGCCGACAAGCCGCCCGGATCGGTAGCCGTGTCGAAGACCAACGGGCCGACGAGATACCGCGTCAGACCCGCCCGACGGGCATGGGCACGCGCCGCGGCCGGCGACTCAAACGGCACGATCACCGCCGGCGTCGCCTGCTCATCGGAATCGGGAAGGCGAACCAGGCCATAGACTTGGACCTCCGGATCGGGTGGATCATCCTGCTTCGGGAGGACGGGCACGGGAGGCCTCCTGAGGGTCGCCGGCCAGTCCCGCGGCTCCCCGCGGGCCCGACCGGGTCGGGCACCTAGAGCTTCTGGAGTCGGTCGTGGACCCGGCGCAGGACCGCCGGATCCGGCCCCGCCACACCGCCCCGGCCTCGACCAGGCACCGCCAGCGGGTCGACGGAGCGAAGGGGCAGTCCCCCGGGCGTCGTCGGCGCGCACAGCCCGAGCCCACACGACCTTCCCGACGGCCGTATCAGCGCAGGTCAGAACCAGGTGACCCCACCGGTCGGCAAGCGCCTCGACGAGCAGAAGACCCCGGCCGTTCTCGTCGTCCGGCCCGGCGTCACGCGGCACTGGCGGGCTGGGGTCGGGATCGGTGACCTCAATCAGCAGCCGGTCGTCCGTCACGGTCAGGCGCAGCTCAACGCCAACACGCCAGCCCGACGTCCTGACCGACGACATGCTCGCGGAGACGGCGTTCGCGACGAGCTCCGCGCAGAGCAGTTCAGCGACGTCGAGGGCGTGGTCCAGCCGCCACCAGGTGAGCATCCAGCGCACGACGTGCCGGGCCAACGGACACGCGACTGGCTCGGCAGGGAGCTGGGTCATCGCGGCCTGGCTTAGGGCCGGCGTGGTTGTCGGTAGGGCAGGCGGCATGGCGGCGGGCCTTCCCGGGCGTCATGAGGCGGTCGCGCACCCCGGCCTTCCAACCTGGTTGAGGTTGTGCCAGAGTGACGTAGGCAATCATGCACATATCTACCTCGAAGATGCAAGGTTGGCATCTACTGGGCAGGCAGAGAACCGGAAGGACGTACGCCATGGCGCCACGCAGGACCGCGCCGACCATCCGACTGCGCCGCCTGGCCGCCGAGCTACGACGGCTACGCGCTGCGTCCGGCCTCAGCCGGGAGGACGTCGCGGCCCGGACCAACATCGACCCGGCCACGATCTACCGGATCGAGACCGCCCGCGCCCGCCGTCCGCAGAAACGCACGCTGCTGGCGATCCTCGCCCTCTACGGCGTCGACGAGCAGACCCAGTCCGAGCTGATCGCACTGTCCCGCGAGGCCGACCGTCCTGGCCTGCTGCAGCCCTACACCGACGAGCTGCCCGGGGAGTACGCCACCTACATCGGCTTCGAGGCCGAGGCTCGCGCGATCGTCAACTACGAGTCGCTGTTCATTCCCGGCCTACTGCAGACCGAGGACTACGCCCGCGCCGTCGTCGTCGGAACCCTGCCGACCGCCACGAGCGAGGAGGTCGAGCATCGGGTTCGCGCACGGATGGAACGCCAGGCCCTGCTCGACCAACCCGACCCGCCGCGGTTCTGGGCCATCGTCGACGAGGCCGCCCTGCACCGCCGCGTCGGCGGGTCCGACGTGATGCAGGCCCAGCTCGCCCGGCTGGCCGAGGCCGCGGTCAGACCGAACATCACCCTGCAGGTGATCGGGTTCGGGGCGGGCGCCCACCCCGGCATGCCGGGCTCGTACATCCTGCTGGACTTCCCCGACCCCGCAGATCCTGCCATCGTCTACATCGACTCCATGGCCGGCGACCTGTTCCTTGAAGCCGAGGCCGACATCCGCCGCTACCGCGCCATCACCGACAGCCTGCGCGCGGTCGCCCTCGGACCCACCGCGACGCTCCGGCTGATCAACGAGCTTGCTGCTAGCCTGTAGACACGGCAGGACAAGGAAGGAGGACCATGGACATGCTCCAGGCCGCGTGGCGCAAGAGCAGCCACAGCAGCGGCAACGGCGCATGTGTCGAAGTCCTCCGCCTCGCCGACGGCGGTCGCGCCGTCCGCGACTCCAAAGACCCCGACGGCGCCGTCCTCCGCTTCACTGCCGCCGAATGGGCCGCTTTCCTGGCTGGCGCCCGCGACGGCGAATTCGACCGCTAAGGATCACCTACCTGCCATCGGCTCCCCGGGCGGAGTCGGCTGGTTCGCCCTCGATGATCCGGGCGAGTGGTTCGTCAGCCGGTTCGACCCGTAAATGGCCCGCTTTCGCGACAAGCTCTTCGGCCGCGTGGGCATCCCAACCTTGGCGGGCTGGTTCTCCGGGGATCCCCGTCTATCGACGCCCTTCGTCGGCACAGTCCGGCTGTTTCCCAGCCTGACAGTAACGCGGCGTGATCGCCGAGGTCCCATGCCGGATGGTGCGGTCATAGGGACAAGCCCGGACCTCCCTCATCGCTGGCCGACAGTGCTGCGATCCAGGCCCTGACCACCGAAACGGGCGCCCACGACGAGGCGTTCGACGGGTTGTCTGCAATGGAGGGAAACTCGGGCAATGGACGAGATCTGCCTGACCGCGACCGATGGTGTTCGTCTGCGGCTCGCACTGCACGTGTCGTCGTCGGTGGAGCGCGGGACCGTGGTGCAGGCACATGGCATCACGGCCGACATGGACGAGGGCGGGATGTTCGTCCGGCTGGCCGAACAGCTCGCCGCCGAGGGTTTCAACGTCGTGCGGTTCGACTACCGCGGTCACGGCCGTAGCGGCGGCGCCTCCCGGGGGGTCACGGTGGCGGGCGAGATGATCGACCTGGACGCGATTGTCGAAGATTCGGTCACACGGTTTGGCGAGCCGCTGGCGGTGGTGGCAGCGAGTTTCGGCGCGGTCTCGACGCTGCTGTCGCTGAGCCGGCTGCCGGTGCGTGGGCTGGTGCTGTGGAACCCGGTGCTGGACCTGACCCGGACGTTCGTCGAGCCCGAACTTCCTTGGGGGATCGAGAACTTCGCGGACCCTCGCCAGCGTGGCCTCCTGCGGGAACGCGGCTACCTGCCGGTGGACGGCGGGTTCGAGCTGGGCTGGGTGGCATTCGAGGAGTTCCACCGCTACGGGGCGGCGCCGCTGGAGTCCTTCCTGGCCAGCTCGGTCCCGGCTCTGGTCGTGCACGGCGACCAAGACCAGGCCGTGTCGTACGACATCGCCCGTGACGCGGCCGAAGCACGGCCGTCCTGTGACTTTCACACTGTCGCCGGATCGGATCACGGGTTTGACTCGCGCGAGCGGGAGGACGAGGCGATCGCCGTGACCGTGCGCTGGCTCGGCCACCAGTTCGGCGGCGCCCGGTGACCGGTTCGCTTCCCCGGGCTTCCGTCGTTCTCGCGCCGACCGCTCTCGTCGGGGAGCAGTGCTGTCTTGGCTGCCTGAAGGAGGAGCGGCTGCGCGCGGACCGGCTGACGCCGTCAGCGCCGGAGATGGCTGCGCCGGTCGTCATCAGTGAGCGCTGCCTGATCTTCAACCAGGTCGTGCTCTATGAGGGCGTGCGGCTGGGCGAGGACTGTGTGGTTGAGGATCGGGTGCGGGTCGGCTACGACAGTTCGGTCGGCGCCCGGACGCGGCTGGCTTACGGGGCGTACATCTGCGACCGGGTGACGATCGGTGCCGATGCCCGGGTTGCTGGGTTTGTCTGCGACGGCGTGTCGATCGGGGACCGGTCGACGGTGATGGGCGAGCTGGTGCACGAGTACACGCAGCCGCATCGGGACTGGTGGGATGTCGACGAGGCGCCGCCGGTCGTCGCGGCGGACACGGTGGTCGCCTACGGCGCGCGGGTCGTCGGTGGCGTGCGCATCGGCCCGCGCGCCTACGTAGCCGCGGGTGCTGTGGTGACCAGGGATGTCCCTCCTGATCACGTGGTGGTCGGCGTGAACGTCCAGGTACCCGCGGACGAATGGCGCGGTGATCGGCTGCAGGGACTGCTGCGGCACTGGGTGCGGCTGCGGACCGCCGACGTGGCTACCAGGTGACGGACCTGGACAGTTCGGTGTCGCTTCCCGCTTCCTCCTTGGGGCGCTGATGGACCAGGGGTGGTTCAAGCGCCACTGCCCGCAGTCGCCTTGAGAACCGCGCGCGTACGTCGACCCGGGGATGGTCGAGATACATCGCCGGCAGGAATTCGTCGATTGGTATGACGGCCTGTTCCAGCCGGCTGTCGAGAAGGGCTGGGATCGCTCCTCGGGTCAGCAGGTAGGCAAAGGTGCAGTGGCTGTAGCCGGGCGAGACGATTCCAGGCAGGACGCGCCGGCTGGATTCAAGGGGAAACCTACCGAGGTAGAGCAGGTCGAAGCTGTGGGGGGCGGCGAGCAGCTCCAGCGCGGCGGCGAGCTCGTCGAGGAAGTCGGGTGGGAGCACCGCGTCGTCTTCCAGGACGAGGACGTAGGGTTCGGCCCCCGTGGCATGTGCGTGCCGCCAGCAGGCGAGGTGCGCGAGGGTGCAGCCGATCTCACCGGTTTTCAGTGGCCGGTTCCACCAGGGGTTGTCCGACGGGACTGGCCAGGGGAACAGTCCGACCCCAGCCTGTTCCAAGGCTTCGCGGGTGATCTGCTGGCCATCGAACAGGCCGTCCCAGTCCGACGTGAAGGTGACCGAGAGCCCGCGCGGCAGCCGCCCGCTGAACCACAGGCGCCGGTCGGGACGCCTCCGGAGGCTGACAACGTAGGTGCGCAGGACCGCGGCAGGCATCAGCTCACCATGCCCACCGCTGGAGGGCGGTTCTGGCGGTAACGCTTGGTGTTGTCGACGGTGGCTTCGAACGCGCCATCGGCCTGGCGCGCGAGCAGGAGGAGCGGCCCGACAGCGGCCACGTCGGCCACCTCGGTGATCCCGCCGACTCGGCGGGTCTCGGCGACAAGGACGAAGTCGGCGTCGCCGAGCAGGTCATCAACGTAGCGGGCGCTGCGCGCGCCCTGTCGCCCGTCCAGGAAACAGTGCGCGGCGCCGAGGACGCCAAGGGTGAGGCAGCCGCCCAGCAAAAAGACGGTGGTGCCCTGGGCGAGCGTCATCCGGGTGAACACGGCGATGTCCTCGATGAGCTCGTGCCGTGCCGTCCAGCGTGGTCCGAGGCTGGCCTCGCCCAGCTGCGGGACGACGAGCGGGTCGTCCTCGCCGAGCGGGCGGGGCTCGAAGGAGAAGGGCAGATGCGGGAGGAACTCGCGGTATTTCGCGTTCCACGGCGGGCCGCCCACCACGACGAGGACGTCGGCGTGGGTGTCGTAGTGCTCGGACGGGGAGAAGTCGCGCAGAGTCGCGGTGGGCGACAGCTGCGCTAGCCGGGTCCGCAGGTAGATCAGGCTGTCGAGATCGGCGAACTTCGCGTACCGCAGGTAGTTACGGTCGGCCGGGTCGGCGAAGTAGGGACGTTCGGACGGTGGGATCTCCGAGCAGACGATGTCCACGCGGCAGGGCTGTTCCAGCCGCCAGAAGGCTCGAAGGTCGCGGTCGCCCGGTACCTCCCTGCCCGGCCGGGCCTGGCTGGGGACGGGTACGGGTGCGCGGTCGCGGGGGGCGGCGAGCAGGTAGGCCAGGCTGTCCAGAGCCAGGTCGGCGTGGCGCCGGACGGTCTTCGCCGCGCACCTGAGCTGGTGCGCCAGCGACTCCTGGCGTTCAGTGAGGGTGGGGAACCGGTGCTCGTCGGCCAGGTTGAGGTCGACCCTGACGTAGATCCGTTCGGGGTCGCGGAGCTGGTCGATCGCCTCGGTCAACACGGCGGTCAGCGCGCTGGCCACGCGATACCTGTCGGCCTCCTGCCCGAGACCACCGAGAAGGTGCCCACGCACCTCGGCGCTGAGCTCGAGGACTGCCATCGGACGGCCCAGCGCCTGACCGCGACGCAACCCCACCAGGTCACGCCTGATCACCTCGAGGAGATGTGAGCCGACAGTCACTCCTCGCATCATATGTCCAGTAGATGTCCGATCGACATCACGGCTGGCCACCAACACGGGATGCAGAGGGGATGGCGCACGCGACGACGATCGCGCGATGCTCAGAGCCACAAGCTCATCAACAGCCGCGGGGTTCGGCCGGCCTAACGTCAGCGGTCACAAGCCCACAGGCATCAGCTGATGATCAGGCAACACGCAAGCCCCGAGTCATATCACGATGTCGCTTGCCGCCGGCATGTGACGTCATTTCTGCTCCAGCCCGGGGAATGACGTCACGCCTGTTGGCCGGCGACGGATCGTACGAGTTTCGCGTCCATCACCTTTCGAAAGGGGCGGCCGCCCGTGTCTCCAGCGCCGCCTGCCGGGTCCGTCGACACGCCGGTGTGGCGGCGGCCTTCCTCGGTAGATCCGAAGGTGGTTGACACCGTCGAGGTGGCCTGGCACCTGCCGGGCGTCGCCGTCGTGCTACGAGGCACGCTCAGCCAGACGACAGTCGTCTCCTCGGGGGCATGGGAGGACTTCGTGGCCGCGGTGAAAAGGGGCGAGTTCGACCGGCTTCCGCCGGCCGCGTGACCATGCTGGCGCGGATGCGGCGCAGGGACGTTCTTCGACGACCTCACGTTAGAAAAGGGGAATTCATTGAATGATATCCGGCTGGCCCAGGAAGAAAATATCTCTGGTGCGGACCGGGCCGCGCGGCTGCGGGCCGAGATGGTCGACGCCCTGGTCGCCGAGGAGACGGTCGTCTCAGCGTCGGTGGAGGCGGCGATGCGGACCGTGCCGCGCGAGCTGTTTCTGCCGGGGGTCGATCTGGAGGAGGCGTTCCAGCTCGACAACGGGGTGGTCACCAAACGGGACGCGGACGGCACGGCGGTCAGCTCAGTGTCGGCGCCTCGCCTGCAGGCGCACATGCTGGAGCAGGCCGAGATCGCCGAGGGCATGCGGACCCTCGAAGTCGGGTCTGGTGGATATCACGCGGCCTTGCTGGCGGAGCTGGTCGGGCCGTGGGGGCAGGTGACGACGGTCGACATCGACAGCGAGGTGACCGACCGGGCCGGCCAGCTGCTGGAGCCAACCGGCTATGCACAGGTGCGGGTGGTGTGTGCGGACGCCGAGTTCGGTGTGTCCGAACACGCCCCCTATGACCGAATCCTGATCACCGTTGGGTGTTGGGATGTAGCTCCGGCTCTCGTAGAGCAGCTGGCAGCCGGCGGCCGGCTGTTGGTCCCGCTACGGATCCGCGGCCTCTCACGCACGATCGCATTCGACCTGGTGGACGGGCACCTGGCGAGCCGATCGGCCAGGCTGTTCGGTTTTGTGCCGTTGCGCGGGGCGGGCGCGCACGAGGACACGTCGCTGGTGCTGCGTGACGGCGAGGTCGCGCTCCGCTTCGACGAGGAGATCCCCGCCGACCCGAGCCGTTTCAACGGCCTGTTCGACCGTCCACGGGTGGAGGTGTGGACCGGGGTGACGATCGGCCGGTACGAGCCGTGGGCGGACACGCAGATGTGGCTGGCGACGATGTTCCCTGGGTTCTGCCGGGTCGTGCTCGACCGGTCCTTGGACACTGGGCTGATCTCGCCGCCGGGTAAGCACTCGTTCGCGGTCGGCGCCGTGTCCGGCGGGACGCTGGCCTACATGACCGTCCGGGGTGCCGACAGCCCGGACGACATCGAGCTGGGCGTGCAGGCCTACGGTCCCGACGCCGCCGCGTTCGCCAAGGAGATGGCCGAGCAGCTGCGGGTCTGGGGACGTGACCACCGCGGCGGCCCCGGTCCCCAGTTCCGCCTCTACCCGGCCGGCACCCCCGACGACGCGCTGCCCGCCGGGCCGGTCGTGGACAAAAAGCACAGCCGGATCGTGATCTCCTGGCCGGCTTCGGCGCGCGCCGAGGCTGGCCAGGTTGCCAGGCAGGACCCCATCACACAGGGAAGGTGACGCACATGTCGCAGGTCCACGGGTCGGGAACGGGCATGGCGCTGGCTGAGCGGCCGGCTGCGGAGGAGGACGAGTTCGCGCTGGACGTGCGTGTCGTCGTGGCCTATGGGCGGCTGAAAGGCGACTGCCCGACCGATGACGGGTGCGGCAACACCTGCGCGGGCGCCGACAGCTCCTGCAACTCGGCGGCGGACAACCCCTTCTGACAGGCCTCGCGGCCCGTCGTCGGCGCGGCAAGCGCCGTGCCGACGGCGGGCCGGATGGCTGTAAAGCTTCTCGGGAGGCGGGTAGTGGCGAGCAGAACGCCGGTGCGGTACCGGTCGTGCGGGGCGGCGTTGCTGCGGGCCAGTACCTGGCCCGACGGCCTGGACTTCCCGGCCGGGCTGCGCCTGCCGCGCGACGCTGACGGCTGTGACGGAGTCGAGCCTGGGTGGGCGTGGCTGACGACGACGTGGCGGCGGGAAGACGTGCGGGCCGCGGTGGGCTATGCCAGTCCCGCACTCGCCGGGCGACTGGACGAGCTGGCAGCCGCCGGCGGCGGCGACGAGCGGACGGCGCGGCAGGCCGCGTTGTCGTTGGTGTCATACCTCCTGCGCTGGCAGCGGCGGGCCACACCGTTCGGCCTGTTCGCCGGCGTCGCCCCAGCCCGGCTCAGCCCACGGGGCACGGTGCGCTGGGGCGATGCGCACCGGGTCGCTGCCCGCGCGGACGCGGCGTGGCTGGCCGGTGTGCTGACACGCTTGCGTGCCTATCCGCGGCTGGTGGAGCGGCTGCCAGTCGTCCTGACCGACGTCGGCCAGGTGCGCGGGAACCGGTTCGCTGCCCTCGGGGTGTCACCGGACGGGGCGACGGACGAGCTGGCGCCGGTCGAGGTGTCGGTGCGGCTTTCCGGACCGGTCCGCACGGTGCTGCGGGCCGCCCGTAAGCCAGTGCCCTTCGCCGCGCTGCGCGACCAGGTGCATTCCGAGTTTCCCGCCGCGTCGGCCGCTCAAGTCGACGGGCTGCTCCTCGCGCTGCGTGACCAAGGGATCCTCATCGACAGCCTGTCGGCGCCGATGACCTGCCCGGACGCGTTGGGCCATGCCTGCGCGGCGCTGGCCGCCGTCGACGCGCGCGACCTCGACGAGGTCGCCGAGCTGGTGGACGAGCTGACCGACGTCCACGCCGAGCTGTCCGCCAGCGGCTCCGGCGGCGGCCCGGAGCCGGCGACGGTCAGCCGGATGCGGGCGTTGAGCACGGCCGAGGCAGGGCCGTTGCTCGTCGACGTAGCCCTGGATTGTGACGTCCAGATCCCGCGACAGGTCGTAGACGAGGCGGCCGAGGCCGTACGGGTCCTGCTTCGGCTGTCGCCCTATCCGTATGGACAGCTGGCTTGGCGTGACCTCCATGGCCGGTTCCGGGCCCGATATGGAACCGGCGCGCTGGTGCCGGTGCTGGAGCTGGTCGCTGACAGCGGGCTTGGACTGCCGGGTGACTATCTCGGGTCCGCCCGCGGCCGGCCCGTCCGCCAGCTGAGTGAACGCGACGAGAAGCTCCTGGAGCTCGTGCAGCGCGCGGCGGTTGACGGTGCCGGCGAGATCGTCCTGACCCGGCAGCTGGTCGACGAGCTTGCGGGCAGTGACCCGGCCGACGGCGACCTGCCCGACCGGCTCGAGGTCGCCGTCGAGATCCGCGCCGGCAGCGTCGAGGCGCTGACGCGTGGCCGGTTCGAGCTGGCGGTGACCGGGACACCCAGGCCCGGCAGCAGCATGGCCGGCCGCCATGCCCACCTGTTACCGACCGCCGACTGCGCCCTGCTCGCGGCTACCTTCACCGCCACCGAGCCGGGGACCGTCGCCACGCAGCTCTCATTCGCGCCGCGCAAACAGCGCAACGACAACCTCGCCCGAACCGTCCAGCTGCTCCCCGACACCATCGGGCTGGGTGAACACCGTACGTCGGGTAGTGGCCAGATCGGGGTGGCCGATCTCGCGGTGACTGCAGACGAGCGGCGGTTCTACCTGGTCGAGCGCTCGACCGGCCGGCGGGTCGAGCCGCGCGTCACCCACGCGCTGGAAGCCACGGTCCACACTCCGCCGCTGGCCCGGTTCCTCTCCGAGATCGCCACCGCCCGGACGCCGGTCTACCAGTCGTTCCACTTCGGCGCCGCGGCTCGGCTGCCTTACCTTCCCCGGGTCCGCTACCGACGCACCGTCCTGGCCCCGGCCCGCTGGCTGCTCGCCACCGGCGACCTGCCCAGCCGGGCGTCCTCGACAGACGACTGGGAGGCAGCGCTGGACGTCTGGCGGGCCCGGTGGCGGGTCCCGGCGCACGTGGCGATCGTCGAACTCGACCGGCGCCAGCCCGTGGACCTCGACCAGCCTGTACATCGGCTACTGCTGCGTACCCGGCTTGAGCGCGCCGGCCAGGTCGAGCTCCGCGAGACCTCCAGCCTTGACGACGTTGCCTGGCTCGGTCGCGCCCACGAGCTCCTCCTGCCCCTCGTCCTGGACAGCCCGCAGGCGGCGGGCCACGCCCGGCAAGCCACGGACCCGTCGACAGCCGTCGCCGGAGCGGTCGCCTACCTGCCGGGCAGCTCGGACATCCTGTGTGCCCAGTTGTATGGCCATCCGGCACGGACCGACGAGCTGCTGACCGAGCATCTGACCGGCCTGCTCAACCTGCTCGGCGATGACGTGTCCGGCTGGTGGTTTCGCCGCCACCGCCCGCTGCGTCACCCCGCCGCGGACCAGTACCTCGCCGTCTACCTGCGTCTGCCGGCACCGTCCGCCTACGGTGCCGCCGCTGAGCAGGTCGCCGCCTGGGTGGACGGGCTACGCAACGTCCGGCTGGTCTCGCACCACGAACTGGTCACCTACCAGGCCCAGCACGGCCGGTACGGCTTCGGCACGGCAATGGACCGCGCCCATGACGTCTTCGCCGCGGACTCGGCCGCCGTCCTCGCCCAGATCGGCCTGGCCTCCCGGGTCGGGCTGCCCGCCCAGGCCGTCACCGCCGCCAGCCTCGTCGACCTGATCGCCGGTTTCACCGGCACGGCGGGCGACGGCCTGGACTGGCTCGTCCATGCACACCGCCAGGAACACGGCCCGTTGTCGCCCGATCTGCGCGACCACACGTTCCGGCTCGCTGACCCGCACCGCACCGGGGAGGCGCTGCGCGCGCTGCCCGGCGGTGTACAGGTCCTGGCGGCCTGGCAGGCCCGCGCCGACACGCTGGCCGCCTACCGACATGCCCTCGCCGGGCAGCACGACCCGTTGACCGTCCTGCCCTGCCTGCTCCGCCAGCACCACAACCGCGCCCTCGGCGTCGACCCGGCCGCCGAACGTGTCACCGTCCGCCTCGCCCGCGCCGCCGCCCTACGCCACCTCACTACCACCCACCGACTCGGCTGACAGCCATGCCAACACCGACGACCACCGCCCCAGACCTGGCCAGCCACGCCGAGCAGCTCGCCGCGCAGCTGTCCATCCCCGAGCCGCCCCCAGCCGACGCGCCCTGGACACCGCAGTCACTCACCAACGGCGACGCCGGGATCGCTCTGCTCCATATCGAACGCGCCCACACCGGGCACGGCACCTGGCAACAGGCCCACCAATGGGTCAGCGCCGCGACCGCCGGCGCGGTCAGCGCAGCCGACACCGCCGGCCTCTACCTCGGCGCCCCGGCGATCGCCTTCCTGCTCGACGCCGCCGCGGCCGGCACCGGCCGCTACCGCGACGCCCTCGCCGACGTCGACCGGCCCGTCGCCGCGCTCGCCCACCGCCGCGTCGACGCCGCGACTGCCCGCCTGCGCGCCGGCCAGCTCCCCACGTTCCGTGAGTACGACGTGTTCTTCGGCCTGGCCGGCCTCGGCGCCCTCCTGCTGCGCCGCGACCCCGGCGGCAGCACGCTCGAACGCGTCCTGACCCACCTCGTCGCCCTGACCAGGCCCCTTCGGAACGGCGACCAGCGGCTTCCCGGTTGGTGGGTCGGCCACGACCCCCACCGCCGTCACTCCCCCACCTACCCGGGCGGGCACGCGAACCTCGGGCTCGCCCACGGCATCAGTCCGCTGGCCCTGCTCGCCCAGGCGATGCGCCGCGGCATTGTCGTCGACGGCCACCACGACGCGATCATCACCATCTGTCAATGGCTCGACACCTGGCAGCAGGACAGCGACACCGGCCCCTGGTGGCCCGAATGGATCAGCCGGGCCGACCTGCGCCAAGGCCGGCCCGGTCAACGCGGCCCGGCCCGGCCGAGCTGGTGTTACGGCACGGTCGGCATCGCCCGCGCCGGCCAGCTCGCCGCCCTCGCCATCGCCGACACCGCCCGCCAGCGGCTGTACGAAGATGCGCTGGCCCGCTGCCTCGACGACCCCGCCCAGCAGAACCAGATCGTCGACGCCGGGCTGTGTCACGGTGCCGCCGGCGTCTACCAGACCGTGTGGCGCGCTGCCCGCGACGCCAAGACCCCGGCATTAGCCGGGCATCTCCCACGGCTCGCGCACCGACTCACCACGCTCGCCTGCCGGCAGCCGGCCTCCAGGCCCGGACTCCTTACCGGCGCCGCCGGGACCGCGCTCGCCCTGCACACCGCCGCCCACGACACCCCGCCGATCTCCGGATGGGACACATGCCTACTGATCAACTAGCGGCTGGTCGCGCACAGGAACGAAGCGGCCCTACTGAGGCGGGCGCCCGCACGCGGATCGAACGTGCCATCGTGCGGGTGCTGGCCGGGACGCCGCCGCGCGACCTCGCCCAGGACGCGCTGCTCGACACGCAGGACCTCGCCGAGGCCGCCGCGATCTACCAGCAGGCCGGCCAGCACGCCCTCAACCAGCACACCGGTTCGGGCTGGTGGCAGGTCTACGTCCAATTCCCCGACTGGAACACCGCCGAACAGACCGCCATCGACCACCTCGCACCCCTGCTGGACCGGGCTGTACGCGACGGCACGGTCACCCGCTTCTGGTTCATGCGCAAACACCCCTACTGGCGGCTCCGCCTCCAGCCAGGACCAGCCGCACACGACACGCGCCGCGCCCTCAGCGCAGCGTTCGACCAGCTCACCGCCGCCGGCCAGCTCGCCGGCTGGCGGACCGGCATCTACGAAGCCGAAACCGCCGCCTTCGGCGGCGACACCGGCGTTGACATCGCCCACGACCTGTTCTGCCACGATAGCCACGCCATCCTGCGACTCCTGGCCGACGGGCCCCGCCTTGGCCGCCGCGAACTGTCACTGCTGCTGTGCGCCACGCTGCTGCGCGCCGCCGGCCTTGAACACTACGAACAGGGCGACGCCTGGCACCGCGTCGCGCGCGAACGCCCGCTACCTGCTGACGTTCCCGCCACGAAGCTGGCCGCCCTGGCCGACGACCTCCACCAGTTGCTCCTCGCCGACACCACACCCGGTGGACCGCTCCTCGTCGCGGACGGCCCGCTGGCGACCGTCCCAGGCTGGGCCTACGCCTTCCACCAGGCCGGTCAGAAACTGGGAGCCGCCAACCGCGCGGGAACACTGCACCGCGGCCTACGCGAGACCCTCAGCTACCTGGTGATCTTCCACTGGAACAGGCTCGGCCTGCCCACCCGCACCCAGAGCATCCTCGCCAGCGCCGCGCGCATCGCCATCCTGGGCGCGCCAGGGCCGACCACCGCCCGTCCCGACCAGCGCCCGGCCGTCCGCGCGACACCCCTCCGCCTGACCACCGGAGACGATCCCGCGACCAGCCAGGCGTTCGCCCGGTTCCCCCTGGTACTCCGCCGCGGCGTGCACTGCGCCGACCTGGAAACCCGCGTCCGCGACGTCCACGACTGCGCCCACACCGCCCACCAAGCCGCCAGCCCGACCGACCGCCTCAACCGCGCCTGCACCGCCTACAACCTCGCAGCCCTGATCGCCACCGACTGCGGCCTGCCCACTCTCGCCGCCGACCTCTGCCACCAACAGTTCCAGATCTTCCACGCCGCCCGACCCCTGACCGGCCCCGCCGCCCTCGCCGCCCTCCAACCGCTCGTGAACCTCACCCGGCTCGCCCGCCGATCCGGCGACCTCGCCGCCGCCTACCAGGCCCTCAATGACCTCCACCGCGCTCTCGAGACCGGCGGCGACGCCGAGATCGACGGCATGCGCATCCCGCTCGACGGGCTTATCGCCACCGACGACGACCGGATCGAGACCACCCGGTGGCTGCACACCGTGCTACGCGACGACGGAACCCGTGCCCTTGCTGCCGGCGGCCGATGGCAGGAGGCCGCGGACCACGCCGCGCGCTACGACGACGTGGGCCATCAACTACGCCAGGCCCGCCAGACCCGGATCATCGCCCACACGCTCGCCGGACGCCCCGACGTCGCGCTCGCGCTCCTCGACACCAGCGCCCTCCACCAGCCCTGGGAACACGCCGTCGCTTCCTGCCTGCGCGGCCATCTACTCCGCACCGCCAGCCCGCCCGGCGATGCCGACCTGGCCGCCGTCGAGCACGCCCTCGAAACCTCGGACCAAACAACGACGCTCTTCCACCTCCGGGTGGGCCTCACCGCGATCGACCTGTTCATGCAGACCTGCCCGGACGACGCCGACCGCCTGCTCACCAGGCTCGTCGACAAAACCAGCCAGGCGGCGGACGCCTACGCCGCCCGCGAGCTCCTCGACCACCCGGCATCCCAGCACCGACTCACCCCGAACCAGACCGCGACGCTCACGACGCTCGTCCACCGCGCGCACCTCAACGCGGGAGCCATCCCAGACCCACTCCGTGAGGACCTAACGGCCTCGCTGGCAACGACTAGATCCGCGCTGCGACAGGTCCTCGTCGTCACATAGCCGGGAGTGTCAAGCTGGAGGGATCCGCAGCTCGTAGAAGATCACGCAGCGTCCCCATATTCGGAAGGCAACAAAGGGCTTCGGGGGCCGTGCCAGGTGACGGCTAGGGTGTCGCGCGCTCGGGTAGCGGCTACGAAGAGCAGGGAACGGGACCTGCGAAGTTCCTGGATGTAGCGGTCGGGGTCGGCGGCGGCGTAATGGTGGATGGCGGCCCGGGGGATGATGCCGGCGGTCGCGGCGATGATGGCCAGGCTCTGGTATTCGAGGCCTTTGAAACGGTGCATGGTGCCGACGTGGATCTCGCCGTCGCCCCGGGGGCCGTCCTTGGTGAGTTCGGCACAGCTGAGGCCGGCCGCCGTCAGGTAGTCAATGGTGCGGGTGACGAGGTCGCGGTCGGCGACACAGACGGCGATCCGGCCGGTCGGGTCGACGGTGACGCGGCGGGCGGCCTGCTCGCTGGCCGTCCCCCCGGTTGTGGTTGGGCCAGCGTCTGGAGCGCCATCCCCGCTCGCGGCCAGGCGACCGGGCGAGGTGCCCTGCGCGTCGGTGGTCGGGCCGCTGGTCAACGGTGCGGGGACTTTGGCCGACGGGCGGCCGTTGCTCGGGTTCGCTATGGCGGCCCGCCAGGTCTTGAGGCGGTCGGCGAGGTGTTTGAGCTCTGTCTCGAAGGTCGGGTAGCCCTCGACGTCGGGATTGCGGCCGCGCAGGACGGAGCGGTAGCCGCTGAGGGTGTCGGCGCCGTCGTCGAGGTCGTCGTAGGTGGTGTGGGAGGTGTCGATGATGCCGAGGGCCCAGTCGAGGATTTGGTGGGTGGTGCGGTAGCTGAGGGTGAGGCGGGCGGAGCGGCCGCGGATGTTGATGCCAAGCGGGCCGAGCGTGACCTGATGGTCGTAGATGCGCTGGTGGGTGTCGCCGGCGATGAAGACGTCGTTGGGTGCGGTGGGGTCGACCATCGCGCGCAGCATTTTCCAGTGGGCGGCACGCAGGTCCTGGGCCTCGTCGACGACGACGTGCCGGTAGCGGTAGGTGAGGGTGTGCCGGCCGGAGCTGTCGTCGAGGCCGCCGGGGTCGGTGTCGCGGTTGGCGATGCGGCGGGCGCGGTCGGTCTCGTAGCGGGCGGCGCGTTCGGCGGCCTGGCCCCAGGTCTCCACGCCGAGCTTGTCAAGGCGGGCAGTGAGCTGCTCGATGAGTTTCCAGGCCCGACTGCGATCGGCGCGGGTGAGGGCCTTGCCCCGGCCGGCACGGCGGGCCCGGAAGTACTCGGCGCGGGTGGTGAGGGACTGGCCGAGGATGACCTGTTCCCATTCGTCGAACAGGAACTGGGCGTCCCAGTGGGTTTCGCCCTGCTCGGCGAGGAGCTGGCGAAGCTCGGTGCGCGCGGTCTGGTCGCTGGTGCGCTGCTTGCGGTGCTGGCCGGAGGTGTTCTCGCCGAGGACGCGGGCGGCGAGCTGGTCGATGTGAGTGACATCGACGCGGACGACGTCGGACGGCCGGTCCAGGAGCGAGGCCAGGCGCAGGCGCAGGTCGGTGGCCAGGTTCGTCGTGTAGGTGGTCAGCAGGATCGGCTTGTCGGTGCCTGGTGGTAGCTGCTCGACGAGGTGCTTGACCCGGTGGAGGGCGACGATGGTCTTGCCGGTGCCGGGGCCGCCGGAGACCCGGGCGGGGCCGCGGTAGTTGGCGTAGGCGATGCGTCTCTGCGTGGGGTGGAGGAAGACCTTCCAGGCGCGGAAGTCGCCTTCGTCGAGGGCGAGCTGGACGGCGTCGTCGACGGCGGTGGGCTTGGTACGTTCCGCCGCGGTGACAAGGTCGTCGAGGTCGGGCTGCTCGTCGAGTTGGACCGGGGCGGTGATCTCGGCGCGGACCTCGTCGAGGGTCATGCCGGCGGCCAGCGCGTAGAGGACGTCCTTGGACAGCAGAGGCGCGCCGGCGACCAGCGAGTCGAGCTCGGCGTCGGTGGTGACGGCGAGCGCGACCTGGATGAGTGGCTCGGCGACGCCGAGGTCGAGCAGTTGTGCCGCGTTGTAGGCGGCGAGCAGCGGTTCGGCCGTCACATTGGGTGAGGGCGGGCTGGGGTCGCGCGCCGGCGCGGGTGTGTGCGGAGTTGTGGCCTGTGCGGCCGGCTGGTTGGCGGGGCTGTCGGGCTCGTTGACCGGGGTGAGGGTGATGCCGGCGCGGCGCAGGGCGCTGTCGCCGACGATGGACAGGTCGACGAACTCGATCTCGCCGGTGATGCGGTTGACCGCGACCTGGAGCTGCTCGTAGACGTCCTTACGATCGCGGATGGCGATCAGGAGCCAACTCTGGGTGCCGTCCGGTGCGACACCGGTGGGGGTGAGCAGCGCGCGGAAGTCGGCGTTGACCTTGGCGCGGTAGATCCGCCGGTCGCCCTTGAGGGGTTTCAGGTCGAGGCCGGGCAGGCTGGGGTCGCGCCGGAAGTCGTGGCAGAAGTCGAGGAACCGGGCCTTGATCCTGCTGTCGAGCTTGTACAGCTCCTCTTCGGCCTTGCGGTAGAGGCTGAGCCGGGCCTTCATCGGGCGGCGCCTTCCGGGTCGGGGCTGAGGAGCGTTCGCAGCTCGTCGAGGTGCCTGAGCCAGTCCGCGGCGGTGCGGATGGTCCATCCGGCGGCGAGGTAGGCGGCGTCGCGTCGCTCGCCCTCGTCGTCGCCCGGCTCGTGGGGGGCGACGACGGCGACCCGGTTCAGGCCGTCCCAGCCGAAGTCGGCCTGCCAGCGGCTGGTGCCCAGTTCGAAGGGAAACTCCGGGACGGGCAGGTCGTCGCGGGCCAGGACGTGCGCGAGCTGAACGAGCGCCGGGTCATCGTCCTCGGTCAGCTGGTCCAGGATCTGCTCGGTCCAGGCCTCGCCCAGTGGTCCCTCCGCGGCGTCCCCTGAGGTGGCCTGCGCGGGGACCGCGGGGGTCGGGGGCGCGGGCGATGTGGGCGCGCCGGCCAGTGAGTCGAGCTCACCAGAGCCGCCGCAGACGGCTAGGACGTCGACCGGGTAGTCGGCGGCGCGGCTGGTGGCGAGCTGAACGGCATCGCCACCGCCCACGGGGAGGAACTGGGTGAGGTTGGTCCAGTACAGCCAGGCACGCCAGCGCCGCCGATGGCCGTCCTCGGCCAGGGCGGCCTCGCTGTCGTCGAGGACCACGAGCGCGGACCAGCGCGGCGCCTCCGGTTCCGAGGCGTCGAGCGTGACAATGATCGGCAGTGCGTTGTCGTCCCGGGCCCGGAAGACGAGCAGGTGCCCGGGCGGTCCGGGGCGCTCGACCGCCGGCGTCTCACCGGCGCCGGCGAGCCTGGCCAGCTCGCCGCGCAGCGCCGCCGCGACGGCACGGGGTCGGCCGGTGCTGATTACCTGCTCAGTGCCCGCGGCCGGGAGCAGGCCCGCGGCCAGGGCGCCGGCCAGGCGGTTCCACTGGGTCCGCTCCGGGTCCCGCAGGAAGGCGAACAGGCTGCTGACCGGGTTCGTGAACACAGCGGGCGCAAACTGGGCGCGCTGCCCGCCGAACTGCTCGAAGGTCGCCTTCGCGGTCTCCTGGGCGTTGCTGCCGTAGGGCGGCCAGACCGGCTCGCCGGGATGGCCGCCGAACAGGTTGAGGTCGTCCCAGGTGATCCCGAAGACGACGTCGCCGTGGGCTCGCAGTTGGGTGCGGGTCCTGGCGTCCCTGTCGATGTGGTCATGTTCGCGGGTGGCGTGGAAGCGGAAGCCGTCGAGATAGACGTGGACCCGCTGGCTGGGGCCGTCGACCCGGGTGAACGTGAAGTCGGGGCGGGTTCCCTTCAGCGGCTGCTGGGCGGTCAGGCGCCAGTGGACGAGGTCCGTGCTCGTGGTGAACCGCAGGTGGCCGCTGGCGTGGCCGTCCTCGTCGAGGGCGACGTCGTCGGTGCCGCGAGCCCAGGTCCGCAGGGTGGCGAGGAAGCGTGCTTCCAGGTCGGACTCGACCTGCCGGTCCAGGCCGATGGCGCCGGTGTGCGCGACGTCGTCGACCGTCCAGCCGTCCTGGCCGTCGTCGTCGAACAGCAGCGCCTCGAGCATGGCGATCGCCGTCTGGCGGGAGACGAGGTCCTGGTGGCGCTCGGGGGTGTAGCGCAGCAGGCAGCGGTGGCAGGCGCGGCGTTGTTCCTCGGCGCACGGGCAGTCCCGTAGCTCGTCGTAGGCGGCGTGCAGGGTGTCGCGCATCGCGTCGGGGCTGGTCAGCCGGTCGAGGTAGCCGGTGCCGCCGGGCAGGGAGTCGAACAGCACCAGGAACCAGCGCCGCTCGCCGGTGTCGGTGTCGGGCATCGAGGCGACGGTCGTCGCGAGGTGCTGCGGGTCGCCGCGGAAGTGCAGGTCGACCCCCATCCGCAGCGCGGCGCGCAGGGACTGGACCCGTTCGTCGACGTCCGCGGAGGCCGCGGGCAGCAGGATTCGCACCGCCTCGGTGCGCAGCTGGTGCGCGAGCAGGACCGGCTCCTGGGTGACCCCGCTGTCGCGCTTCCCGCGCCGCAGCGGGCACCAGGGACGGTGGTGCTTGAGTGCCGGGTTGCGCGCGGCGGACGAGGTGAGCGCGTCGACGTGGTGGTCGAACACCGGCTGGCCGTCGGCGGTGGCCGCGCCGCAGCCGGTGCACACGTGGAACGGCGCCATCCGGACCTGATGGCCGGCGAAGTGGTCACGGGGCGGGGTGTCGAACCGCTGCGGGCCGACGTTGATCCGCCGGATCAGCGCCGTACGGCAGTAGTCGACGCCGAAGGTGTGGCGGGTGTGTCGCCAGGAGCCGGGCTCGATCGCGTCCAGCGGGAAGTCGACGGCGTCGACCTCCGTGTAGAAGCGCCGGTCACGCTCGTCCCGGTCGTCGCTGATCCGGGCGTCCTCCCGCTTGTCGCGGGCGGTGACCGTGTCCGGCTCGACGACCTGGAACAGGCAGGACCCGTCGTCGGCGATGTGCACCGACTGGCAGCGCGGGCACGGCGAGCGGTCCTCGGCGGCGTCCTCGGTGCGCACGTAGCCGCATTCGGGGCAGAACCGCCAGCTGTACCAGTCGCGACGCCCGTCGGTCGTGATCTCCAGGCCGGTGACCTCATGCCGGTAGCCGTTGACGTAGAACGTGTTGCCCGGCGCCAGCTCCGACAGCGCCAGCCGGCGGGGCCGCTCGTAGGTCACCGTGTTCGAGGTGATCCGCGGTCCTCCGGTCCTCGGGTCGATGCCTTCCTGCCCGTACAGGGTGGCCGACAGGGTGGTCGCCGCGCCGCCGAGGGCGTAGTTCGGCAGCAGGCCCAGGTCGCACAGCGCGCTTTGCGCCGTCGTCTCGCCGAGCTCCATCAGCCGGCGGCCGACGCCGCGCCGCTCGGCGTCCAGCTCGGCCTTCTGCAGCGCCTGCTCCGGGTCGGAGTCATGCAGCTCGCCGTGGGCGTCGTCGATCGCCCGCAGCCGGGCACGCAGCCCCTCCTCGGTCTTGCGCCACTGCCGCTCGGCGCGTTCCACCGCGCCGGCGAGCCCGCCGGTCGCGTAGACGCGCAGCTCGTCCTGGACCTGGTCGCTGATCCCGGACGGGAACAGCGCGAGGAACCCGTCGGCCAGCTCGGCTCCCGAGGCGAGCGCGGTCTGAACCAGGTCGACGAGGTAGCCCGACGGGCCGAACAGCGCCGGCGCCCACCGCGGCAGCGCCCGCAGCCCCACCCCGTCGGGCCGTGCAAGCCGGCCGGCGGCGGCCAGGTCGAGCAGGTGCGCCAGGTACTGGCGGCGCAGGATCTCCACCGCCGACAGGTAGCAGCCGGGCGGCACGATCGGCCCGGCGATCAGATCCCGCGGCTGGTCCAGGAAGTACAGGTCGCGTCGCTGCCGGTCCAGGATGGTGAGCAGGAACGCGTTGCCGGTCAGCCGGCCCGCCCGGCCGACCTGCTGCGCGTAGTTCGCCGGCCGGCGCGGCAGCGCCGCCAGCACCACCGCCGACAGGTCCCCAATGTCGATGCCCAGCTCCAGCGTCGGGGTGCACGACAGCACGTTCGGGTCCTTGAACCCGGTGCCGTACTTGAACCCGTTCTCCACCTTCTCCCGCTGCTGCCGGGTGAGCATCCCGGTGTGCTCGGCGGTGATCACGTGGTAGGGGCCGGCGGTGCGGTAGAGCCGCCGGTAGTAGTCCTGGGTGTAGTCGCGGTCACGGTGATGGCGTCCGAGCCGGTCCGGCTCGTCGCCAGCCACCAGCTTCTCGTTGCCGCAGCGGTAGGACGGGCAGGGCTGGCCACGCCACTGATCAAGCAGTGACGGGTGCACCGTCTGCTCCCAGAAGCAGACCGGGCAGCGGACGAACGCGGTGCGGACCTCGTCGTCGGTCAGCAGCTCGGCCTCGACGATCCCCGGCGACAGGCCGTACACCCGCGCCGAGGTGTCATGCGGCGTGTGCACGGCCAGCAGCCCGGCACCGACCATCGCCGGCAGCAGCGCCTCCCACAGCTCCGGCGCCTGCTCCCGGGACAGCCCCAGGCAGCGACCGGCCCACCGCTCGTACCAGGACAGCCGGCCGCCGGCGACGTCGAACTCGGTGCCGGCCTTCGGCCTGGCCAGCAGGAACAGCGGTGCCGCGACCCCGCGCGGGAACGCCCGCATCCCCAGCGGCCGGCCGCCCCACACCTGGTAGCGGTTCGTGCCGGCCTCGTCGAGGTAGCCGGCCAGCCAGCGGTGCGCGAGCGCGCCCCGGGTCCGCAGCCGCTCCAGGAACACCCGGACGAACGCCAGATAGCGCGCGTCGTCCTTCTCGTCCACGGGCAGGGTGGGCCGGCCCACCTCCAGGTGGACCTTCCGCACCAGGGCGGCGGCCGCGGCCGGATCGGCGAGGTGGACGTGCGCCGCGGCCGTGCGGGTCAGCTCCAGGGTGCGCCCGTTGCGGGACCGGAAGCCGAACTCCATCAGCGTGTCGAAGGCGAGACGCTGGCCGATCAGCTCCCACGTGGCCCGGTCGCCGCGTTCACCCGACAGCAGCCGCTCGACGCCGCGCAGGCCATGCAGATCCGGCGGTACCACCGCCGAGAGCACCTTCGCCTCCGCCGGCGCCTCGTCCACCGCGACGATGACATCGGCGATCAGGTCGTTGAGCGCCGTCGGCCGCTCGGAGGACAGTTGGCTCGCCAGCAGCGCGCGCAGCGAGAACGTGAACGACCGGTTCGCGACGAACCCGGCCCGGTGCGCCGCGTCCTGCACCGAGTCGTTGAACATCAGCGTCTTGGCCTCGCCGGCGGCCTTGTCCAGCTCGCCGGCCGTGAACAGCTGCGTGATCGCCGCCGCGGCGAGCGCCGCCGGCCCGGTACCCAAAAACCGGATCGCGTTGTGCTCACCGCAGGCCGGGCACCAGTCCTCCCGGGCCGCCGTGTTCGCGGTCTGGCCCAGCCGGACCAGCACGAACGCCGAGTCGCGTACCGACAGCTGTGGCGACTGCGTCTGCGGGTCGAAGTCCTCGGCGAGGCTAGGCAGACGCAGCTTCTGGCGTACCGAGTCCAGCACCATCAGCACCCCGCCAGCCCCAGGTGTAGCGGCCGAACCGCGGCGCGGCGCCTGCGCAAGGGCCGCCGCCCACTCGCGGGCTTCCTCGTCGGTGGCCGCTATCAGGTTGCGTACGCGCAGCTTGTCCGGCCCCACCGCCGCCCGGCGGATCTTGAGACCGTCGAACTCGACCGCCTCGTCGTCGCTCTCCGGCGAGAACACCGCCCAGCCCGACCGGCCGCACACCCGGCAGTACACCGCCGGCAGGAACAGGTTCGCGGCCTGCCCCGCCGTCGTCGTCGCCGCCGGCGCCACCCGGCCGCCGTCGGCCGGCACCAGCTCCGTCGACCCGGCGACGTCCCACCGGAACTCCGCCCGCGGCGACGGCAGCACCCCGCGCAGCAGCCGGCTCACCGACCGGGCCCACTGATGCACCTCGACATGCACGAACGGCCGCGGCCGCTGCTGCCCGGCCGACGCCGGGTCACGGGCATAGGACAACAACGCCACGAACCGGGCCAGCGCCTCGGCGGCCTTCTCCGGCCGGCGCACGATCGCCTCCGACCAGCCCGACGCCCCCGCCCGCCACATCAGGTCCAGGACCTCCGGGCCGGTCTTCACCCGGCCGTCCAACGCCAGCATCACCGCCCGGGTGAACAGGTGAACCCGCAGCCGCTCCGCGAGCCGGAACGGGTCGGCGTCCCGCTCCCCCGTCACTGCCGCGATCAGGTCGAGCGGCGGCTCAGGGCTCAGCCCCGGGTCCGGCAGAGCGAGCAGCTCATCTGGCGTCGGCAGCGGCAGGAGCGCCTCGATCGAGTCCAGCGGGAGGAACTCGTCCACCGACAGGCGGCGCTCACGGATCACCGCATCCGCGGTGAACTCGGTGCCGAACACCGCACCGGCCACGTCCAGCAGGTCACGCAGGCGGGCCTCGGCCGCCTCGCCCGCCTCGTCCGCCTCGCCGGCCGACGACAGCGTCGCCGAGGTCGCCACCGGGCAGATCGCGCCCAGCGGCCGGCCCGGCTCGGACGCACCGACCACCGCCGCCAGCCGGCGCAGCAGCATCGCCACGTCGGTGCCCTGCGCGCCGTCGTAGGTGTGGAACTCGTCCACGACCACGTAGCGGATGTCCGCGCCCGCCCACAGACCGACATCGTCCGAACGCTGGAGCAGCAGGTCGAGCATCTTGTAGTTCGTGATCAGGATGTCCGGCGGCGAGAGCTGCATGTCCGACCGGCGGGTGCGCACCCGGTCGTAGGTCACTGCCGCCCGGTCCCCGATGTAGAGGCCGGCGCTGAGCTGGTGCAGCTCCAGGTCGCTGCCGATCAGCAGCTCGTTGAGCCGGTCCGCCTGGTCGGTCGCCAGCGCGTTCATCGGGTACAGGAAGACCGCCTTCACGCCGGTCTTGCCCACGGCGCGCTCCCGGCGGCAGTGGTCGAGCACCGGGTACAGGAACGACTCCGTCTTGCCCGACCCGGTACCCGTCGTCACCAGCGTCGGCTGCGGCACATGGCCGTTCGCCGACGACAGCCTCTCGAACGCCGCCGCCTGGTGCGCGTACGGCGTCCAGCCCTCCCGGCGCCACTCCAGGTGCCGCTCCCAGCCCCCGTCGGCCAGCGTGAACGGCGTACGGATCCGCAGGAACGGACCACGGAACATGCCCGACGTCTCATCACCCAGGAACCGGCGCAGCGCCTCCCGGGCACCCTCGTCGGCCAGTGCGTAGGTGGTCGACAGGTACTGCAGCAGGCTCTCCTTCAGCCCACGCGCCTCCAGCGTCGGCCTCACCGCCCCGGCACCTCCCGACGCACCGGATCCCACTCACCCCGCGCGACCGCGTCATCCAACCGCTTCTGGAAGACGGCGTGCGCCGCGCGCATCTCCGCCTCCCGGTCCGCCTTGTAGAACGGCGGCGTGTAGCCCACGGGCACGTCCTTAGGATCTTCCGCGATGCGGAACTTCTCGAGCTGCGCCCAGCTGTCCTTCGACTGTCGCTGCCCGTGCGTCCGAGCGATACCCGCGAGCTTCCACCCGTCGGCGTCGAACCACGTCACCGCCTCGTACTTCTGCAGCACCGGGAATCGGCCCTTGTAGGCGGCGATCAGGGCGTCCGCGCCCATACCCAGCCACACCGCGACCAGCGCGTCGATCTCGACCAGCGCCGAGCGGCGTGCCCGTTCCGTCCGCAACGGTGTCTCCGGTCTCCAGTCCGGCGTCACCTCCCGCAAGTCTGGCAGGCCGAACCACTCGCATGCCCATCCCTCGGCCGTGCTCCACGTTGGGTCGTACAGCTGTGCCCAAAGATCGGCATAGGCTGTCGTGAGGCAGTTCAGCCGTAGCGTTCGCAGCAACAACGCTGCTGCCAACGGATGCTCCCGGTCCGGCGCCGGCATCGCTTTGGCGCTAGCAACCCGAAGGTCACTTCGACCGGTGACACGCAGAAAGTAGTCTAGGGGGAGCGATGACCAGAAGCCAGCAACAAGCGAGGTTAGGAACTTACTGGGCATTGCCAGACTATGGACGGCATCGACATGCGTCACCGCTGGCGGGATGAGGGCCGCGTACAACGCGCGTTCCGTGTCGGGCGCGACTTGACGACGCCAGGCCAGCCGGTAGAAGTTGGTATACGGACGTCGCGCCGCTTCGACGAGCCTCGCCTCGACCGCCGAATCGAGCTCGGAATCTGGCACGTCGAGCGTCAGCGAAATCTCCTCCCGGATTCGGGCGACCAGCTCCTCTTCTGCTCGCAGTTGCTCCAGCACTTTGTGGTCGACCCACCGTTCCCTGTCGCGGGCAGCTTCGTACTCAGCCCAATTGGCCTCGACCGCCAGGTACGGGGTGTCAGGCACGAAATCGACAGGGAGGCTGACAAGATCTAGGCCGTTTGGGTCGTTGCTGTTCGCGTCGTGGCGCTTGAACACTGGGTTCGCGGTGCCCAACTGGATGCCCTTGAGAATCACATCATCCCAGGCAGCAGGCCGAGACGCAATGCCCGCCCTTGATGCGCGGCTGTAGTCAATCAACCCCGCGTCCTTCGCTCCGGACTCGTGGAATCCAGAAGCGATTGGTGGCGCGAAGGCACCGAGTCGGAGCGGGTAGGCACTCAGCGCGGCGATGGCTTCCGCCTCTGCGGTGCTCACCGGGAACATCAGCCGTGCCTGCTGAAGGGGCACCGGCCCCTCGTCTAGGAGGCGCCGCCAAACCCGCAGGGCATCCGGTGTTACTTGGACGACTCTGGACCGGTGCGGTCGCTCGTCGTACTCGGCGTTGCGATAGCGCACGCCGGGGACTTCGTCGGATCCGTCGTGGTCCTTCGACAGACGAAGCGCATCAGCCGAGACTAGCCAGGAGAGGTGATCAAATTTGATCTCTTGGCGTGGGCCGTAGATGTGGATCCCGAAGTGAGACGAGTGTCCGATCGGTGGTGGGAAGAAGCGTCCGGCGTTGACAAAGTCGCCGTGGATGCGTAGCCGATGATACACCTCCTCACGGAGCGACCCTTCAGCATCCCCCGTGAAGTGCGTGCTCGGGTGGAGCATCCCGATCATTCCGTCTGGTGCAGCGTGGGCCCAGACCTGGCACATGAAGGTGCGGTACAGATCGGGCTGGGTACCGGTCAGTAGGGGGTAGGCCTGGGATGAACTGAAGTAGGCGACTTGGGCGGCGATATTCGTGACCTCGTCGAGGAAGTTCCTCCGTGCCTTAGCCTGGCCGAGTAGTTCCTTGCGGCGCCTCGCCCGTTCGCTCTCGGAAGGCTTCTCCTGGATCTCGAACCACGGCTCGAACTCTGCGAGGACCCCGTTCTCATCCCAGTGCGGCCGGTACCACGGTGGGTTGCCGACCTGGAGGCCGAAGCCGCCGTCGCGCGCGAAGACGTAGGCGAAGTCCAGCTCCCAGTGCAGGAAACCTTCGCGGGTGGCGATGTCCTGGACGACGTGGAGCCAGGGGAAGCGGTCCTCGGGGTCGCCCTGGTCCATACCCATGAAGCCCGGCAGGAGGGCCTCGTACTGCTTGAGCTCGTCCAGGGTCTGGAACGCGTCGATGAGTGTGTGGTCCGGGATGTCGGCGGTGCCGAGCATGGCTTCGAGGAAGTCGAGCCAGTCGTCGAGGTCCTTCAGCGGCACCACGCGGCGGCGCGCAGGGCGTCTCGGCTTGCGGGAGCCGCCGGCTGTCGCCTTCACCGATGACTCGGCCGCCGTCGGCTTCTCGACGTACACCGAGACATCAGCGAATGTCCCGGCGTAGGTCGTCGCTGTGGGGTCTGCACCGGCGTCCTCAGCCACCAGCACCGTCGCCGCAGGGTCTCCGGCGAGCCGCCATTCCGGCTCGTCGGGCCCCGCGTCGTCAGCCTGGAAGGCAAACAGTGTCAGTTCCTCGTGCTGGGGCTGAAGCGGTGCGGGGACGGCCGCGGTGAGAATCCGGTCCAGGCTTTCGACGCCGACGTCCAGACGGTGGTAGTCGGGGGCGGCGCCGTCGAGGAGGTCGACCTGGTCGAGCGGCCAGAACCACAGGGCGCACCAGGCGTCCATCACCTTCTTCAGCCGCCAGTACGGGGTGTCGGCGGCGAGGAACAGGTCCTCGAGCACCTTCTCCTTGGGCACGGCGTGCTGGGGGACGCGCAGGAAGGCGTATTCGGGGTCGTCCGGGTTGGCGCCCCACAGGTCGATCCGGCGGGAGATCTCCCGTTCGGAGATCTCCATCCGCTTGACCACGAGAGCCCAGAGGAACTCGGCGCGGCGCGCGGCGTCACGCAGCCGGGTGAACTGGGACACCGTCTCCGGCTTGGGCTGACCGCCGGGGTTGCGCTTGGGTGTCCCGTCCTTGTTCAGGTGGGCCTCGCTGCGCTTGGGGCGCTGGAGGACTCCCTTCTTCCAGGCGGTGAGCCGTTCGACCTGGCCGCCGGCGAGCGGCCTGGCCTCCTTGGCTTCCTTCCCGCTGGTGATGGCGGCCCAGCCGGGGCTGGGCAGGAGGAACTGGTGCACGGCGTCGGCGGGGAACAGCTGTGGGTGGGCGCTGGGCTCGAAGGGCAGCGGTGTGGGGCCGAGGGCGCCCCTGGCCTTCAGCCAGGCCTTGGCCGGGGAGGTGACGTCGGCGGCGGAGTAGACGGCGCGGCGGGCGCCGATCAGGGAGTTGCCGCGGCGCAGGTGCAGGCCGAACCAGGGAGCCTGCATGCCGGGGTGCATGGTGTTCAGCCAGAGCGATACCTCGGCCAGCTCGATGCTGCCCTGTCTGAGGTCGACGCCGTAGGAGCTGTGCAGCGCGACGTAGGCCTTGGCCCGTTGCTTCTCGGTCAGCAGGTCGGCGGCGGGGATCGACTCGCCGGCCTCCTCCTGGCGGCGGCGCAGGTACTCCTCAGCGATCTGGTTGATCGCCTCGTTGAGGAAGGCGCCCGAGCCGAGCGCCGGCTCGCAGACCGTGAGTCTGAGCAGCTCGGAGGCTCGGGTGCGGATGGTGTTGCCGTCGGCGTCGCGTTCCTGGTCGAGGCGGTGCCTGAGCGCCAGCTCGACGGCGACCTTTGTCAGCGACTCGGGGGTGTAGTAGGAGGCGCTGGTCTCCCGGTCGCGGCCGGAAAGCCGGTAGGCGAACGTCCCGGGTTCGTGGACCACCGGCCCGCGCCTGCCGCGGCGGCGGTCGTATTCGCCGTATTCCACGAGGGCGGAGGCGGGGTACTTGTCCTGGCGGCGGGACGGGATCAGCCAGGTGCCCTGTTCGCCCTTGCCGCTCTTGCGGACCTCGTTGAGCTGCTCGCCGGCGATGGTGCCGGTGTAGGAGATCAGGCCCTCGTAGACGGCGCCGAGCTGGTTGATGCCGAGGTTGCGGTACGAGATGAACCCGCCCCGCTCCCGTCGTCGGCCGCCGCCGGCCCGGTCCTGCTGGTCCTGGCCGTCGCGGCGGGCGCCGGTGGACTCCTTCATGGTCAGCAGCCGGAGCACCTCGTGCAGGGCGGCGTTGCGGGGCCGCAGGTCGAGGCGCCGCCCTTCGTGCTCGTCGGGGTGCGGCACGTCGCCGCGGATGAGCCGGATGGCGGCCGGCTCGAACAGGTCGCTGCGCAGCGCCTCGAAACGCAGTCCCTGGTCCTTGCTCCGGCGGGCGGCCTTCTCCTCGCGGGTGAACTCGTCGTCGCCGGGCGCGTCGTCGTCAGGCTCGGTCCCGTAGACCCGGTGGCCCTGGTTGACCTTGTCGAACAGCAGCTCCAGGGACAGGTACAGATGAAAGCCGTTCGCTGCCTCGGGGTCGACGAGCTCCTGGTCGCGGGCCGCCAGCTCGCGCAGCCGCGCCATCGAGTAGCCGGCCTCGTAGCTCGGGTCGTCGGCACGCACGATGCCCAGCTCGGGGCGGGCTTCGGCGAAGAGCAGGAAGATTATCCGGTACAGGTAGCGCAGACACTCCCCGGTCAGCTCCTGCGCGAACGGCATGCGCGGGCTCGCCAGCTGGTCCGGGGTGACGTTGTTGTCGGGCTCGGCCATCCGGGCGAGCACCTCGCCCGCGAGGATCTCGACGGACTTCTTCAGCCCGTGCCGCAGTTCCTTGGAGACGCCGACGGCGTTCGTGCTCGACGCGGTCAGCAGGGCGTCGAGCAGCGGGGCGGTGTCGTTGTCGCCGGGCCGGAGCATCTCGTGGCTGAACAGCGCGGCCAGGGTGGCCAGCTCGCCGCGCTGGGCGCGGTCGTTGTGTTCCAGCGCCAGGTCGAGGTTGGCGGCCAGGTAGCGGCCCTCGTACCAGGTACGCCGGTCGGCGAGGATGACCACACCGCCGTGCAGGAGCAGCACGAACCGTGGGCTGCGCCCGCCGGCGCCGCCGAGCTCGCATTGGAACAGCCAGCCGGCCAGCGCCGCGCCGGTGTCGTACCGCTCGGTGCCGCTGACCCGCAGCGGGGCCAGCAACCGGGCTCCGACGTCATCCGGGTCGATGGCCGCGCCGGGGTCGGCGGTCCAGCCGCAGTCGACCGCCACGATGCCGTCACCGTGGAACGCGACGGGCAGGGTGTGGTCGCGGCCAGCGCGGTGCACGGCCAGCTCGGCGGGGGCCGAGGGGTAGCCGAGCGCACGCAGCACGTCCTGGTGCCATTCGACAAGGCGCTTGGCCCACATCGGGTCGTCGGCCAGCTGCCCGGCGTCGTCGGCATCCTCGGCAGCGCGCTGGGCCGCGGCGGCGAAGTACTCGCGACGCTCCTCGGTGAGGTAACCGGCCCGCAGGCCCCGCAGCAGCTCACGCGGCGTCTTGCGGGGGTCGTGCTCGTCGCCTTCGCGCCGCGCCCAGCCGTCGAGCACCCGCTTGCGTAGATCTTCCCCGAGCTGTTCGGAGACGTAGTACGCCGACAGGTACTCGCCACGGTTGACCAGGGCGTCGAAGATCGCGCTCACCGGCCGTTCCCGTCAGCGGCGACGCGCGGGTCGCGCGGTTCGAGAACGGCCAGGACCCGCAGCATCGGCTCGCCGGACGTCTCCAGCGAGTCCGTCAGCGTCCGGAGCCGCTCGGCGGTCCGGTCGATCTTCGCCTCGGTCTTCGTCCGGCCGGTGGGCACGGCGACGAAAAGGTCGAGCTGCCGGTTCCGCCACCGGTCGACCTGCGCCCGGTAGGGCTCCAGCGCTCTCGCGATCCTCCAGTCGTAGTGGGTCTTCGCCGCGCGCAGGTGCCGCTCGGCCTCGTCGACGGCCACAGGGACGAGGCGACACAGGCCGGGCAGGTCGAGCGGCACGGCACGGCCGGGCATCTGCGGGCCGAGGCCGTAGCCGTCGAGAAGCTCCTGGGTCAGCGGCAGCGTCCGGGGTACGTCCCGCAGCCCGGTGACCGCCATCCACTCGACGACGGTCGGCCGGCCGAGAGCGTTCGAGTAGATGCCCTGCACCAGGAACACCGGCTCGTCCACCCGCGCAGCGAGCACCGGCGCCTGGTTACGGCCGACCTGGACCAGCACCTTGTCGGTCACCCAGTCGAGCACCGGGTGGATGTCGGTCATGTAGGACACCTTCGGCCACTGGGACGCCGAGCTCTCCCGGGCCGCCCTCAGGCTGGTCTCGGCCAGCTCCCGCGAGAAGGTGACCCTGACCCGGCCAGGCTCCGGCCCGTCGGGCAGGATGTGCTGCTCGGACAGGTAGGACTGCGGCAGCGCCCTGAGCCGGTGGACGAGGTCCCGGGTCGGTTCGAACGCGATCGTGCCGTCCTCGTCGTGGCGAAGCGAAAGTTCGACCTCCGGGTTCGGCCGGCAGATCAGGCCCAGCGCCTCCTGGAAGTAGTGCTGGCTCGCGGTGAGGGGCTTCTCCTGGCCTTTGGGCTTCACCGCGGGGAACACGGTCAGCCGCTGGGCGCGGGGCACGTCCGGGTGCTTCGGCACCGCGCCGACCTGGCCGACCAGGTTCGCCAGGAAGGCAACGTT
The DNA here is from genome assembly GCF_032027725.1 of Pseudofrankia coriaricola. Lineage (NCBI taxonomy): Bacteria > Bacillati > Actinomycetota > Actinomycetes > Frankiales > Frankiaceae > Pseudofrankia > Pseudofrankia coriaricola. The sequence continues at coordinate 67,681 of NZ_JASNFO010000075.1, forward strand.
GCTGACCTTTGATTGGGCGAGCGACTGCTCCACGGTGCGCCCGGCGACCAGGTCCCGGATCAGCCGCTGCTCTTCGACGTCGGCCTTGAACAGGCCCGTCACCGCCTCCGCCGAGCCCTCGATCCGGTGTGCCTGCTCCTCCCGGCGTAGCAGCGCCTCACCGACCAGCCGGTCATCCAACGTCCGCAGGCGGCCCGGGTCGTGCGGGTCGGGACGCCAGGGACGGTCACTGACCAGCAGCAGTGCCGCGATCTGCGGCCGGTGGCGTTGGCCGTAGCGGTCGATCCGGCCGTTGCGCTGCTCGATCCGGATCAGCGACCACGGCAGGTCGTAGTGGATGAGCTGATGGCACTGCTGGTGCAGGTTCACGCCCTCGGACGCGATGTCGCCGGTGAACAGCAGCCTGACCGGGTCGTCGCGCAGGCCGAACCGCTCGACCAGGATGCGCTGCTCCTCGTCGGAGTTCGCGTCGTTGTGCCAGACCTCGACCGCGCCGCCGAACGCCTTCCAGGGCCGTTTCTTCTCCTCCTTGTCGTCGAGGCGGCCGGGGACGAAGCCGAGCATCGGTGGCACGGTCCGTGCCAGCCAGTTCAGCGTCGGGACGCTCTCGGAGAACACGACCACCCGCACGTCCGAGCCCGGTGCGACGCCCAGGTCCCGCAGCCGCTTCACCAGGCCGTCCAGCTTCGCGGAGTCCTCGTCCCGGATCTGCTCGGCGACCTTCCGCAGGTCGAGCAGGGCGTCCCGTTCGGCCTTGCGTGCCTCGTCAAGCTCCCCCGGCGCGGTCGTCGCCTGCGCGGTCTTCGCCTCCGGCGCGGCGACCGCCGCGGTACCGCGTCGTCTGGCGACCTGCGCGAAGCCGCCCTCGATCGTGGCCAGCCGGGCGCGGACCGTCGACAGGAGGGCGTGGTGCGAGGACAGGAAGGCCTTGAGCAGGGTGTACGGGAACAGCGGCATCGAGCTGGGCGACGACACGGACGGGTCGACGGGCAGCCACCGCGTCCGCAGCTCCGCCAGCACCGCCTCCTCGGCCGCGCTGGCCGGGAGCGTGAGGGTCACTGGCGGCAGCCGGTCCGCCCACTGGTCGCTGAGATCGTCGCGCACCTCCGGGGAGGTCTTCGTCCGCCGGATGTAGAGATGCTGCAGGTCTTCCACGTCGTACTCGGCGGGGTTCGCGATCGCCGCCTCATCCAGCAGCCTGATCAGCTCCGCGAACGAGCGCGCGTCGCCGTTGTGCGGCGTCGCCGACGCCAGCACCAGGGCGTCGGTCCGACCCGCCAGCAGCCTGGCCAGGTCGTTGTTCTGGGTACCTCGGTTGATCAGGTTGTGGGACTCGTCGATCACCACGGCGTCCCAGTCGGTGTTCTCCAGGTGCGGCGCATAGCCGGGGTCCTTCAGCGTGTCCACCGAGATGATCACACGCTTGAAGTAGCCGAACGGGTTCCGGCCGGCCGGAATCTCCTTCTCTACCCGCCGGACCCCGGTCGAGTCGAGCCGCACCAGCGGCAGGCCGAACCGGGTCCACAGCTCTCGCTGGAACTGCTCCAGCACGCTCTTCGGCGTCACCACCAGGATCCGTTCGCCCCGGCCGCGGCGGACCAGCTCGGCCAGCAGCACCCCGATCTCCAGGGTCTTGCCGAGCCCGACGGCGTCGGCGACCAGCAGGCGCGGCTGCGGGTTGCGCATCGACAGGGCTATCTCGGCCGGGCGCAGCTGGTAGGTCTGCCGGTTCATCAGGAACCCGTCGGCCAGGGCCAGGCCGTGCTCGGTCTGCGGCAGGAACGTCTTGCGGATCACCGCCTCCAAAAACAGCCGCGCCCGCCGGTGGTTCGCCGAGTCGTCGGCGACCAGCACCGTCTCGCGTGGGTCGAGCACCTGGATGTCGTCCAGCGACTCGTAGAACACCGCCTCCAGGCCACGAACGAACGACGAGACCCCGGTGACCTCCAGCCGCCAGCCGTCTCGCGGTGTGGCCGTCACCTTCCGCACCAGCCACAGCTCGTCACGGACCAGCACCTGGCTACCCGGCGGGAACCCGGCCGTCGCCTCGACGTCCGCCGGTTGCCCCGGCTCCGCCGCGGAACCGAACTCCAGGCCGTCCGCCACCGCCCAGACGTGACTAGCCGCCGCGCCGGCCGGCACGCTCATACCCACCCGGTCCCTCCCCGCCCCTGCGCCAACCCGCCGCCCACGTCCCCGCCGCCCGCCCGCGCTACCGGCTCGAACTCACCAGATGTGTGCTGACCGCGTACTGCGCACGCAGCCGCTCCGCCACCTGCCGAGGATGTCGCTGTCCGGCCGCCACCGGCCGACCACGCCGCTGGCTCGGCACCGGCGATCCGTCTGACCCGTCGCCAGCGCGCGCGACCGACGCCGCACGGTCCTCACCGGATCCGGCACCGTCGCCGGGCTCCCGCTCGTCCTCGCCGCCGCGTCCGGAGACGGCGGCGGGCGGCGCATCGAGTGGGCTCACCTCGTCCACCACGTCGTCCGCGTCGCCGCCGGCCGAGGCCGGAACCGCCGGCTCGTCGGGGACCGTCAGCGAAGCGCCACCCGCTGTGAGGGCGACCAGTGCCAGTCGGGCGTCCATCGGCGTCGTCCTCGCCGCGTCGAGCAGCGCCGCGCACGCGTCCGCGACCTCGTCCAGCGACGGACGCGCCGCCGGGTCGTGCGCGAGCATTCCCGTCAGCAGCGGCACCAGCACGGCTGGCAGATTGGAGAGGTCTGGCTCGACATCGGGGCTGACGACCTTGGTCGCGATCGACTGCCACCAGCTCCCGTCATAGGGATAGTGGCCAGCCGCCGCATAGAGCAGCACCGTCCCGAACGCGTACACGTCCGCCGCCGCCGTCACTCCCCCGCGGCCACGGGCCTGCTCCGGCGGCATACACCGCACCGTCCCGATCACGTCACCGCTCTGCGACAACGAGTCCGACGGCGCATCAACGATCGCACCCAACCCGAAGTCGATGATCATCGGGCCGTCTGCGCCCAGCATGACGTTCTGCGGCTTCAGGTCCCGATGCAGCAGGCCTTCCGCGTGCACCGCGGCGAGCCCCTCAGCCACCAGCAGGCCCAGGCTCGCCACCAGCGATACCGGCAGCACGCCATGCTCGGTCACATGGTCGTGCAGGGTGCGGCCCGGCACGTACTCCATCGCCAGCCACGGCCGGTCCGCGAACGGGTCCGCGTTCAGGAACCGCGCGACCCGGTTCGTCCCGATCACCGTCCGCGCGATCTGCGCCTCACGCTCGAACCGCTCCCGCGCATGCGGATCCAACCGGTCCGCCCGGACCACCTTCACCGCCACCGGCGACCCAGCCCGCGAGTAGGCCAGGAACACCTCGCCCATCCCCCCGGCTCCGAGCCGCCGCTCCACCCGGTACGGGCCAATCAGGTCAGGCAGCTCCACCACAGCACCGCCCCCTCCCCGCGCGCCACAGGTGCGACACAGCGTGCCCACCCCCTGGAGACACAGAGCGCAGAATACCCACCCGATCACACAATCCGGCCGCTCGGGCTCCCGAGGGCGTTCCAATGCCGATCGGGACCCTGCCGTCAGGCATTGGCGAGATCATCATTTCCGAACTGCGGGAGCACGAGGTGTACGTGGCTATCAGGAAGGCACCGTCTTCCATCCCGTAGTCGCGCACGACGAGAACACCGCCTGCGTAATCGATCATCGATCATCGATCATCGGCCGGCGGCAGCCCGTCCATGCCGTCCCCTCCGCGGGGATCGCCCACGCGTGCTGGCCAAGGCCGAGGCGCCACGACGAAAATGATCGTGTAAGCCGCCGGTTCGGCACGGTCAGGCGACGGCTGCGCATGCCATCGCCGGCTGGAGCACCCACGCCGACGCCACACGGTGCGTCACGCCAAGGGGTGTAACCGCTATCAACAGCCAGGTTCGGACCGACAAGGAGGCCGATAGTTGCTCTTCCCGTCGCATTCCATGGCAGAGCGAGACCGCAGCTGACCGACAGTCGCGCTGCCAGCTCCAGATCGGCGGTGGGCGGTATCGAGCCGACGGTCACCGCGACGACAACCGGGTCGGGCCAGCCGTTGGCGGCGGTGGCCGCGCGCAGGGCGGCGTACTGGGCCGCGAGCTGGTGCAGCGGCCCGCCGCCGGTCGCCTCGCCGGCGGGGTAGACCGAGAACAGCGAGGTGTACTTCGCCTCAAACACGACCACCGTCGACCCGGCGGTCACGACCACACCCGGCTCAACCCGCATCCCAGGCAGCTGAAGAACTGGATACGTCGGCCACAGCACGACCTCGGCGCCGTCGAGATCGGCTGGTTCTGACTCGTCCCCCAGTTCACGGCCACCTTCACCGGGCGTCGCCCCGGCGGGTAGCAGCGAATCCGTCAGCGCTGGCAGTTCATGCTCACTCGGGTTCGGTTCGAGGGCACCACTCGCTCGGGGTCTTGCCCCTGGCGCGTCCGCAGGAGCTCACCTCGGTCGGCTCGCCGACTCCGTCGATCTTCATGACCGCGACGAACTTGTCGACCGGCGCCTGACTGCCTCCGGCGCCGAAGTCGATCAGTCCGCTCTCTCCGTCAATGTGGAGATCTCCGTGTATGGTGCCCAGTCCGCGCCAGACCGCCGCCGGGCCGAGTGGGATCCGGTGGTCGGCGAGACTCTGGACGGCCTGGAGAACGATGAGGGCGGCGTCGTACGCGAGTGCCGCGTGCCCATCGAGTGAGGCGTCGGCGCTGCGGCGGCAGTCGGCTGGGAATAGCTCGCTCATGGTCTGGTAAAGAGAGCTGGATGGGTCGCACGGCTGGGACCGGGTCGCGAACGTCAGGTAGTAGAACTCCACCCCGGGATGGCCTGCCCGCAGGTCCGCGCTCGCGGCGTAACGCGACACGTCGTCGCCGGCGAGGAGGATCGGCGGCCGTGACTGGCAGTTCCGTGTGATGCCGTCCAGGAGCGTGGGGAAGTCCTCAGTCCTGCCTGCGAAGAAAACGACGCCGTCGAATCCACATGCCAGCCGCTGGCCGGCCTCGGTCACGGAGAGCGCCGTGTCGATCGAATCTCCGAGGGCTCCGTTCGGTCGGAACGGCTGCTCGACAGCCTTGATTCCGAGAGCGTCGAACGACGTCCTCGCGTCGTCCCGGAGGTTGCGGCTGTAGGTGTCGTCGCTGTCAGCGGAGTACAGGACGAGGGCATGGCGGGCCTGGGGCGGCCACTGGCCGCTCGGCAGAAGCACTCCGTCGGCGAACGCGGCCGCGACCGCCGCTTCCCTGCTGTTCGGTGGTGACACCTGGAAGTACATCTGCGACTCGCGGACCAGCTCGTCCGCGGAGAGGGTCGCGGCGACCATCGGGATGCCGAGCTGGGTGAGTGCCTTGATGGTGTCGACCGTGGGCTGTCGGCTCTGGTCGAGTCCCAGGACACCGACGACGGGAGCGCCATCTGGGCGGTAGTCGGGCAGCATGCGCGCGACGCGGGGGCCGTGGAGCATGTCCCTCCCGGCGTTAGCGATCAGGAGGCGGAAGATCGGGTCTGCGTCATTGCGTTTTTTGAGCTGCCGTTGTTGCGCGGCAGCGGCGCCGAGAAGCTGCTCGCGTTCGGAGGCAAGGGTGTCAGCCCTGTCTGTCGCGGACGTCATCACCTGCATGTAGACGAGCGTGACGAACGGCCGCCGTGGGTTTGCGGCGTGTGCCTCGTCGGCCTGCTGGTTCAGTTTGTGGATGGTACGTTGCGCCGCCGCGAGCGGTTCGGTCCCCGCCGAGAAGGTGTACGCGTGTTCGCTCAGGCCGATGCACTCGGTGCCCGCGGGGCCCGCGGTGACAAGCGTGGCGGCGTCCGGGTGCGACCGCTTCAGGCCGCAGTGCTCCGCCCGCCACGCACTCTCAGCCTGCTTCCACACCAGCAGGCCCATGCCGACGCCGACCAGGACTGAGAGACTAACGGTCGTCGCGATTGCCGCCACGGCCCAGCGCCGACACCAGCGGGGCGGCCGGTCGATCTCGATCCGTCGTACGCGTCCCAGCGCACGACGATGGGTCACGTAGAGCGCGTCTTGCGCGGGCTCGCCGCCCTGCGGGGAATCTGGGTGCGAAAGGGCCCTGGGTACGACGATGGCGAGGTACCAAGCGGCGGGTGACCGGCGGCGGCTGTCTTCCGGGAACCGTGCAATCCAGTCTCGGTAGGCGACGACACAGTCGTCCGCGCTGGCGGGCGCCGCCGGATGCATCGGTCCGCAGTCCCGGAGCCTTGGGGGTACGGTGACGCCCTTCGCTACTACGAGCAGCGGGTCGAAGGCACCGGTGTCGTTGCGGACGTCGTTGATCAGTTCGACGAACCGGGAGCCGACGTTGGTGTCGCTGACCCCGTCGAGGAGAGCGACAGCATAGGCCGTACGGCGCCAGGCGCGCAGCCGCCAAGGGCGTCGCCGGTAGGCATCGCGGAGGTCCTCGAGGAAGGTGTGCACCACGAATCTCAGCACCTCGTCGGCATCCTCGTTGTGCCGTCGCGGCCCGCAGAGCCGTTCGGCGAACCCGAGGACGGTGCCAGGATCACGGGAGGCGAGGTACTTCTCCTGCCTCCGCAGCCACCGAAACTCCGCGCCCACACGTCCTGGCAGGCGCCCGGCGATCTTCAGCCGAAACCAGAGCAGGGGGCTCAGGTGGAGAAGCAGCCGCCCGACCAGGTTCAGGGTGGGGCTGCCGAGGTCGGTTTGCTCACCGCTCGCCGCCAGCCACTTCTTGCGGGCCAAGGACCGCTCGCGTAGCCGACGCACGAGGAGATGGTCGGGCTCTGCCTCGTCATCATCGAGGTTCTGCGCGACCAGCCAGCGGACCAGCCCGTAGCGCCGGAACCGGATTCGTCCCGCGTCCCTGCTCAGCTCCGCGCCGAGCCCGGAACGGAGGCCGTCCAGGAGGCGGAGCAGCTGGTCGGTCTCGGAGACACCGGCGATGTGGTGTTCACCGGCCGCCGAGTCGGCCGGTATCGGGTACAGGCTATGTGGAACGCGGTAGGGATACGCCTCGTTGAGGCGGCGCGCGAGATGCGGAAGGAGGTCAAGCCTGTGACGGTCGACGATCGACACCACCGGGATGCCGAGACGGGCGTGGGTTTCGCCCCGTAGCACGCATGGAGCCTCACCGCGCGGAGGGCGGCGGACCAGGTCCTGCACGAGTATCACCAGATCGCCGGCACCGGCGAAGACCGGCATGTCGGCGGGGGGAACAGACGACACAGAAGAAGTCCCTTTCCTTCGACGTCGGTGTCAAAAGGGCAGGCGCCGTATGACAGCGGCGGGTAGCCACCAACGAGGATGAGACGCCGTCCGGCCGTCTGACCAGCCTCTTCGCGCCCCGGGATATCCAGGGATGCCCCGGGGGACGCGGGCCGTGGGGGTGCTGCAAGAATGGCACCGCTGATCAAGGAGAGGAGCCGTCAATACACCCGCCGCCGACGCAGTCGAGCACGCCGCCGCCCAGCAGGCAGGAGCTGCTGGACGTCCTCCAGCGGGCCAGAGATTATCTTGAATGGTCGCTCGAGGGCCTGGCCACGCATGCGGGGGCAAGTGACACCACCTGGGGGGAGAGGCTCAAAGGTCGGCGCGACCTTTCGGAGAGGGACGCGAGGAACGTCGCCCAGGTTCTCGTACATGCCCTCGACGAGAAGCTGGCCCAGCTGGACGGGGACGAGAGCGCCCGCCAGTATCCGTCGGAGTTGCGGGAGTCGCTGCTGTCGTTCGCCGCTTCATGGGCACGCGCGCGGGACAAGGTCGAATCCAAACAGGACGAGACCGAATCCAAGCGGGACGAGGGCGAGTCCACCGAGCGCCTCGGCCGAGGGCTGCCGCTCAGGCTCGTGCTGCCGACCGACGAGCTTCTCCATATCGCCGACGGCCTGGCGGCCGAGGTCGAGAAACAGTGGACCGAGGAGGCGGACAGGCGGCAGCTACGCCTTCCCCGACCGATTCCCGTGAGTTGGTGCTGGGCGGAGCGAGGTGTGGCCAGCGACGTGCGCATAGTCGTCAACGACCCGCCGATGCGCCGTCCCCTGTTTCCCCCGCTACCCGGCATCCGGCCGGCGACGGCCGACACCGTGCGAGCCGGCGGGGTCCCGGAGCTGTTCGCGCTCTATGCGGGCGTCGACTCCGGTCGTGTCGTGGTCATGGGCGACTATGGCCGGGGGAAATCCGGGAGCGCGATCCTCGTCCTCCGCGACGCGCTCGATCACCGTCGAGGGCTCGATGCCGCACAGCGCGCGGGTGTTCCTGTGCCGGTGTTGCTGACCGCGCACGGCTGGGACCCACGACACGACCGTCTGGAAACGTGGCTGGCTCGCAGGCTGGCCAAGGACTACCAGACCCTGCGGTCGGATCGCGACAGTGAGGCCACGGCCAGGCGTCTGGTCCGCGGCGGAGGCGTGGCGCTGTTCCTGGACGGCTTCGACGAGATGGACCCGACGCTGCACCGGGAGGCGTTGGACGACATCGGCAAGCAGACCACGTTTCGGCTGGTGGTCCTCACCCGCAGCGAGGAGTTCGCCGCGGCCGTCAGCGCGAGCACGCATGTCCGCGCCGCCGCGGTGACCGAGCTTCTTCCGGTAGCAGCCACCGACGCCGCCGAGTACCTGGCGGACTGCCAGACCGCCCCAATATCACCGCCGTGGGGTCGGCTCGTCAAGCAACTGAAAGACGAACCGACCAGCTCCCTCGCGGACGCGCTGAACTCACCGCTGAACCTGACACTGCTGCGAGACGCCTTCCCCGAGACGTCTGACATCGACGGAATACTCGTCCCGAATCGTTTCGAGACCCCTCACGAGGTCGAAAGCTACCTGCTGGACCGGATCGTGGACATCGCCTTCCCGCCGGACCCAGATCGGGCGGGCCCGAGCCGCGAGAAGATGACACTCGGCCGCATCGCCTTTCATATGAACGCCCAGAAGACGCGTGACCTTGCCTGGTGGCAGATGCACCGCTGGACCTCGCCCGTCCCCCGAGTTCTCGCAACGTCTATCCTCGGCGTGGTCATCGGCGCCCTGGTGGGCGCGGCGACGTTCAGCAAAATTGGCAAGTACGCCGTCGGCGATAGAACCGGCACAATGTTCGGAACCGCGTATCTGGCCACCCTGGGCCTCGCCTTCGGTTTCCTGGCAGGACTAGTATCGGAGTTCCGAGATCCGCGCCCTACGCGCCCATCCCGCTGGAATATCGTGCATTCGAGAACGTTTAACCTCTCGGTCGCCCTGGTCGGCGGGCTCGCCGTGCTGGTCGCGGTCGGCAATCAAGCCGGCTTTGCTCTCGGAATACCGACTGGCATAGCCGCAGGCATTGCCGTCGGATGGACCGCGGCACGCAAACGACCTGGATCAACACGAACGCGGAGAACTTATCATGCCGCCGTCTTGGCACGGCTCGACCTACCCACTGGAACCGTCATCGCGCTTCCGGTCGGCCTCGCATACGGCCTGACCGAAGGACCCGTGCCGGGGTTGGTCACGGTGCTCGTGACCATGACAATGTTCGGACTCATCGCCGGTTTCTCACGTCCATCCACCGGGACGGAGATCGGCACGGATCCGCAGGCGTTGTGGGAGAGAGAACGTCGAAGCTGCCTCTCCTTCGGCCTCTCGGCCGGCCTCGCGTTCGCAGTCGTCTCTTTCGTACAGAACGGAGTCCGAAACGGACCAGTAGCAGGCCTCGTCGCCGGGACTGGTTTCGGCCTGATTGTAGGTCTTGGCTGTACTATTGGCGCATCGGACGCTTGGCGGACCGCACTGGTGTTCATCCAGCTCCGTCGCAGTGGTATTCCCGTCGACGGGATGTGTTTCCTTGAGAAGGCGCACGACCGCCGCATACTGCGAACCGTCGGCCCGCTGTACCAGTTTCGACACCCAAACCTGCAGGATCACCTCGCCCAGTGGTACATCGATGCCTCTGGACGGCAACACGATGACTGCGAGTCAACCCACGAACCGGCGGCCATCGCACCGTAAGACCAGCGACAGCCCGCCATTGAGCGCAGGACAAGCGCGACGGCCCGGTCATCCGGCCAGGCGCGGTCGTCCGCGTTCGTCGACGGCGTCTACGCGGCCATCGCCGGGCAGGTCCGCGCGACACCAGGCCCGCTCGCGCTGCGACTCGACATCGGGCTACCGCGCACCACACCGTTGTACGCCCTCAACGACCTCGACAACTACCTGTTCCCCCTCGTCCCGAGGCTGACGGAACGCACGGGCCGGAACTTCGCCACCGTCTGGGCGACCAAACACCACGCGGCCGAAGCGTGCTCGCCTTCGACGAACTCGCCTACGCCAAGTGGCCCGGGGAAACCGCCGCGGTCCGCGACGCCCTCGGGACGGACCACGGTGCCCTGCGTTCTCTGCCCGGCCGAGCCACCCCCGTCTACCTGCGGTGGAACAGATAGACGAAATCAGCCGGCGGCGACGGCCTCGGCCAGCAGAGCCTCCCGGTTGGCGAGGATGAACTCCTTCAACGCCGCCGGCTTCAAGTCGATCGACACAAGGCCATCCCCATGAAGATCGACCCGGTCCAGCTCGTAGCCGCCCCGCGAGGAATCAGCGAACTCCTCCCCGGTGCGGGCCGACTCGTCGAGACCGTCCAGCCGGGCCACGAAGAAGTGCTGCACAGCGACGCCCGTATCGGACAGCGAACTGAACAGGAACACCTGCGAGGCCCCCTTGACCTGCGCGCCCAGCTCCTCGGACAGCTCCCGGTGCAAAGCGGCCTCAATCGACGCGTCGGCCGCCTCGACACCGCCACCCGGCGCCGTCCAGTACGGCGCCTGCCCCGGCTTCGCCCGCTTGATCAACACAAGCCGGCCGCGATCATCGATCAGAATCGCCCGCGCCGCGCGCCGCCCAACCGCCACCGTCACCTGATCCGCCACACCACCAAGCTTACGGACACCGGCCACCTTTGTTACGTTGCGTCGCAGCAGAAGCCGGCAGGCACAGGTCCTGGAGACGCCGGCGCGGCACGACGAGGGTCGTCCCCGCACGCGCGGGGATCTTCCAAACTAGAGCGGACCCGAGGATCTCCCCGGGGCCCGGGGAGATCCTTTGATACCTGGGCGCTCGGCCACGACGCAGTGGCAAGACCGTCGTGCCGAGCGCGGTTGGAGCACCGTGGTTTCCGTCGATGTTCAGGTTTGGCGTCGTCTGCGGCTACGCTGGCCGGGTGCCCAATCGTCGTTGGGGCCGGCGCGCTGCCACTGTGCCTCGAACTCCTCGGGGTCGATCTCCCAGGCGATCGCGCGCGGATCGTAGAGGTCGACGACGGGGGTGTTGAACGGCCAGTCGTCCGGGGTGTTTCGCGCGCCGGGTCCGTCGCCGTGGACCTCGACCTCGCGTAGGCGGCGGCCGTCTTCACCGACTTCCCAGTAGTAGAAGACGGACTCCTCATCGTCGGATGCGCACCGCAGGTGCACCAGCGCCCGTCCGGCGAGCGCCCCGAATCCCGGCTGCCCTCGCTGCTCGTCGCGTTGCTGTCGTAGATCGTCCAGCCCGGGTGGCAGGTCTGGTGCATCCAGGTCGACCTCGGGCAGGTTCCATGCTGCGGCTCGTTCCCATGAGTCGGCGTCCGTGACGACCTCGACCTCGGCGATCCGTTTGACGATCTCTCGTTCCGAGGTGGCCTGTACCCACCACCACAGCCCGCCCATGCCGTAGTCGTGTACAACGAGAAACCGCTGCCTGCGCGGACCCGGATTGATCACCATGTCGGCCGCCGGTGCCGGCGAGGGCGAGGTGATGCGCTGGCCAGAAGTCTGCGTCCCATGCCACACGGATCCTTCGAACTAGACCTCGCAGTCGGGACGGCCGTCGTGGTCGGGGAGCCAGTTCCACGGCCTCCCGCGAAGCCCACCCTGCCTGGGACGGCGCGACGAAGCGGAGCGGGATCCTGGCGGGCGGCGATTCCCATGGTTGTCACTGGGCCCGGCCGTGCCGGGTCGCAGACGCACCCCGGAGTGATGCAGCGCCTCGTGTGAGGGTGCGGTGGAGGTGGGCGAGGTCGGGGCTGGTGTCGCCGTTCCAGTCGGGGTCGGATTGTTCGGCGCGGAGGTAGGCGTGGTAGTCGGCGGTGACGGCGGGCAGGTCGCCGCCTGCTGCGTGGGCTCGTAGGCGTAGGGCGAACAGGCCTGGGTGGGCGGGCATGATCGCGAGGCCTTGGGTGGTGGCGTCCAGAGCGGCGTCCGGGTTGTCGGTGTCGAGGTGGAGCTCGGCGAGGAGGAGGGCGGCGCGTATGGCGGTGGTGGTGAGTTGGGAGCCGAGTTCGGCGTCGATCCAGGGGGCGGTGTTGGGGGTTCCGGTGATCAGGTTGAGGGCGTCGGTGAGGACGGGGATGGCCGCGGCGGGGTGAGTGCGGTGGGTGCGGGCGTAGTCGAGGCGGTGCTGGAGGAGGTCGAGGTCGGTGGTGACGGCGGGGTCGAGGCGTAGGACGGTCTGGCCGGCGGGGATCCAGGCGCGGGCGTGTTCGCCGGCGAGGTGGACGAGGAGGCGGCGGACGCGGCCGAGCTGGTTGTTGACGGTGCGGGTTTCGGGTTCGGCGTTGGGCCAGATGGCGGTGATGAGGTTGGTGCGGGTGCGGCCGCGGTGGGTGGCGAGCCAGGCGAGGATTTCGAGGGTGCGTTCGCGGGCGTGTTCGCCGGTGGGGTGCTGGCCGGTGCGGTTGACGGCGTCGAGGGGGCCCAGGAGGGTGACGCGGACCTGCCAGTCGGGCTCGATGTAGGGCGGGGCGATGGTCGGCGCCTGGCCGTTGACCGGTGCCGTCGCCGGGGCCGCGGCGGGCGACGCCGACGTGGGGATTGGGTCAGCCGCGGCGGTGGGTGCGGGTGCCGTCGCGGTTACCGATGGGCTGATGGATGGTGCGGCTCGGGCTGGGGACGCCGGGGCCGCGGTGGTCGACGCTGTGAGCGCTCCGGACGGCAGCAACGAGGGTGTGAATCGCGAGCCGGGCGGCGGTGACGGTTCCGGGCTGTCCGGAGGCGGGGTCTGCGACGGCTTCGGGGGTGTGTCGTCCGCGGGGCGCGGGGCCGGGACGGGTGGTTGTGCGGCGTCGGCGAGCAGGAGGCAGAGGGCGTCGAGCGTCGTCTGGGCGAGCGTCGTCGGGGTGAGGACCAGGTTGAGGGGATCGAGCCGCCAGCGGGCGATGCCGACGGGGCCGGACGTGTCGTCGGCGTCGTCGAGACGGCCGGTGGCGTGGATGTCGTCGGCGACGTCCAGGTCGGAGGGGTCGTCCTGGTCCGGGGTGTCGTCGATGTCGATGCCGGTGTCCTCGGCGGCTGTGGGCCGGGCTGGCAAGTCGCCGTCGGTTCGTGTCTGGCTGTGGGTCGGGTGTGCGGTGGTGGTGAGCAGGGTGAGGCGCCAGGTGGAGGTGTGGCTGGGGGTGGCGGGTTGGATGAGGGCGAGGCCGGTGCCTTCTTGGGTGGCGAGGGTGGCGAGGTCGGTGAGGTCGTCGGCGTCGTGGTCGGTGGTGGGGGGTGTGGCGACCAGGGCGATGGCGGGGTCCCAGTTGTCGGTGGGGACGGTGGCGCGGGCGGTGAAGGTGGTGGTGGCGCCGACGGTGGTGAGGGCGTCGCGGAGGTGGTTGACCTCGCCGAGGACGGTGGCGGCCAGGTGGGTGAGGGTGGCCGCGGGGTAGATGCGGTCCTTGTCGGTGAGGCCGGCGGCGTCGAGGCCGTAGGTATGGACGGTGGGGGTGGCGGCCAGCGGTGTGAGGGCGAGGGTGGTGGCCAGGGCGCGGGCGAGGCCGGTGGTGGCGTCGGTGCCGTGGCCGTTGGGGTGGAGGGTGAGGGTGCCGAGGGCTTCGAGGTCGGCGTAGACGGCGGCGCCGTCGTCGGGCAGGGTGCCGAGCTGGACGAGGGCTGGGCAGGGTGGTGGGAGGCCGGGGTCGGTCGGGTGCAGGGGTGCGTCGGGGGGCAGGGTCCAGACCTGGCCGTGGGCGTCGGCCTGCCAGGGCGGTGCGGCGGTGGGGATCGGGTCGCGCAGGTAGACGTCGAGGGTGCCGTCGGGGCGGGCTAGCAGGACCTGCGGGAGCGGCCCGTCGCCGATGGCGAGGATGTCGGTATGGAGGGAGGCGAGGTCGCGCAACGCCTCGTCAAGGCGGATGGTTGGCCCTGGTGGGGTGGTGGCGAGCAGGGCGGTGTGGATGGCGGCGGCGTCCGGGTCGGGTGGCGGGGTGGTGGTGTCGACGGTGACCTGTCGGTCGCGGCGTGCCCGGCGGTGGGCGACGGCGGTGAGGACCGCGGCGGCGAGCAGGGTGCCGCCGAGGCCGAGGGCGATCAGCCAGCGCGAGGCGTCGTGCCGGTCGGGCTCGTCCGTGCTGGGCGCGGTCGTGGCGGGTGGCGCGTGGTCGCTGGGTCCGGCCGTGGCGGGGGTCGTCGGCGCCGGCCTGGTCGGGGTGGGGAGAGCCGACTGCGGGCCGGGGATGGTGGTCGTCGTGCCGGTCGACGGCGCGGCTGTGGTCGGTGGGGGTGGGGTGACCGGGGAAGGCGTGCCGGGTGCCGGCGAGGTGCGAGGTGGTGGATTCGCGGGTGGTGGTGGTGTGGGGCTGGGGTGGCCGGTGGGGTCGAGGGTGGGCAGGGCGAGGGCCATCCCGGGGTTGATCAGGTTGGGGTTGGTGAGGTGGTGTCCGGTGGGGTCGGTGGTGTCGCGGTTGGTGGTGAAGACGGTGTCGACGGCGGTGGGGAGCGCGGTGTCGTCGGCGGTGGGGTAGGCGTCGGCGGCGACGTCCCAGAGGGTGTCGCCGGGGGCGACGGTGTGGCGGCTGCTGGTCGGGATGAGGAGCTCGGACCCGCCGGCGGGTGTGTTCGCGGCCTGGGGCGCGGCTGCGGGGTAGAGCGGGGTACTGCCGGTCGTCGAGGGCCGCGGGCTGCTGTCCTCGACGGCCGGTAGCCAGCCGTGCGGGGTGTGCGCCGCCCCGCTGCCTGTCGCGTTCGCCGCCGCGTTGTTGCCGGCGGTGAGTCCTGGGTCGGTGGCCGGGTCGCCGGTCCACGGTGCGCCGGTCGGGGCGAGCGTGGAGGAGCCGGGATGGGCGGGGGCGGTGGCGGCTGTGGTCGGTGCGCCGGTGTGGGGTGGGGTGGTGGCGGGGGTTGCTGCCAGGGCGGCGCGGCTGGACAGCAGGGTGAATACGATGCCGGCGGTGGCGACCCAGCGGGCGGCACCGCGGCGCACGGCACGGGGTGCGGGTGCGCCGCGCCGTCCGCCGTGGGTGGCGGGGCGGGTGGTGCCGCCGGGTCGGCCGGCCGCCGGCGTCGTCGCGGCGGGACGGCCGGCCGCGCTGGTCGCCGCCCGTGCCTCGGGTCGGCGTGGGTGGCGGCGCGTCCCGGAGCGGCGTTGCGTGCTGCTTCTGGCGCGCGTCTCGGGCTCGGCTGGGAGGCGACGCGCGGCGCGGCGGGCCCGGTGACGCTGGCTGCGCAGGGCGCTGGTGGTCTGGGTGGTGATTTCCCAGGCGAGGCAGAGGGTGATCCAGGCCCAGAGCAGCCAGCCGAGGGCGGCGAGGGCGTTGGGGGCGACGTCGGGGTGGATGTAGCCAGCCTGGAGCAGGGTCCACCAGCGGCCCGGCTGCCAGGTGGTGGGCAGCGGGTAGCCGCGCCACGCCCACAGCGTCAGCGGTATCCCACCGACGAAGCCGACCAGGCTTGCCAGCGCGAGCAGGCTGCGCACGATCTCGCCTGCCCGAGGCCGGGCCGGCCGGGCGGGACGCACCGGCCGGCCCGGCCGGGCGGCTGGCGGGGCGGGCGGAAACAGCGCGGGCCCGGCCGGCGGCGGGGCCGCAGGCTTGGGACCGCGGGTGGGGCTGGGGGTGGCCCGGCGGGACATGGGCATGTCTCCCTGCGCAGGAGTTGATCAGAAAAGGTGACCCGTCGCGGGCGGTGACCGGTGCTGGCCGCGGCCAGCGAGGGCGGTCAGGGGTTGGTGGTGGCGGCGGCGGAGCGGGTCTGGGTGACGGTGGCGTGGGTGTGGCCGGTGAGCGCGAGGAACTGGTAGTTGACGGTTTCGGTGACCGTGACCGTGACGGTCAGGCCGTCGACGGTGACGGCGACGAGCTCGGCTTCGGGGTGGTGGGTGAGGTAGGCGCGGGCGTTGGTCTCGGCCTGGGTCGGGTTGAGTGTGGGGGTGCCGGTGCGCAGGCTGGTCTCGTCGAGGGCCTGGGCGCCGGCGCGGGCCGCGGCGGCGGCAAGGTCGGAGGCGTGGGCGTTGGCGTCGAGGGCGCGGCCGGCGTCGTAGATGAGCCCGGCGAGGAGCAGTGCGCCGGCGAACAGGACGGTGAGCATCAGGCTGACGGCGCCGTCGTCGCGCCCGGTCGCCATGGGCCACCGCCTGGGTGCGGCCGTCGCGACGGCCGCACCCGGCCCTGGGCTACGTGATGGCGTGTCCGGGATGTGTCGGGGCGGGG
Source organism: Pseudofrankia coriaricola (assembly GCF_032027725.1). NCBI lineage: Bacteria > Bacillati > Actinomycetota > Actinomycetes > Frankiales > Frankiaceae > Pseudofrankia > Pseudofrankia coriaricola. The sequence continues at coordinate 84,069 of NZ_JASNFO010000075.1, forward strand.
TGTTCATGGGGCTGCCAGGGTGGGGCCGCCGCGGTATTCGTCGAGGACGGCGTCGCCGCTGGCCTGGACCTGCCGGTTGCCGGGGACGCCGGCGAGCTGGCAGCTGACCATCACGGTCACCAGGCCGAGACCGCCACCGCCCTGGCCGGGTGTGGTGGTGAGGGTGGACAGGTCGGTGTGGACCTGGATGCTGCCGGCGGCGCAGAGGTGGCCGGGCAGGTTGTGTCGGGCCGTGGTGTCCGCGACGGTGGCGGCCTGGTCGGGGCTGGTCGTCAGGGAGGCGGCGCGGGCGGCCTCGCGGGCGGCGCGGGCGACGTCGGCGCGGGCGGTGGCGTAGACGGCGGCGACGGCGAGCACGAGCAGGGCAAGGATGAGCGCCGGCGCGGCGACGGCGAACTCGACCGCGAACGAACCCGCCTCCCCCCGGCGCGCCGGGGAGAGCCAACGGAGCTGACCGGCATGCGGCGGCGGGGTTGTCTCCTGCTGGTCGCTGGTCATGGGACCTGGCCCTGAGGGATGAAGCGGGCGGCGGGGCCGGTGGCGCTGCGGGTGACCGAGCCGCCGAGCAGGGCCGTGACGGTGACATCGACGGTGACCGTGGCGGTGTCTCGGTGGACGGTGGTGGCGACGTCGGTGATGGCCTGGCTGGAGCGGGCGATGCCGGCGGCGACCTGTGCGGCGGTGGTGTCGGTGCCGTCGATCGACTGGGCGGTCTCGAGTGCCCGCTGCGCGGCGGCGTCGGCGGCCTGGGCGGCCAGCCACCGCATCCCGAACACCAGCAGCAGGGCGAACAATGCGAGCACCCCGCCCATCACCGCGGCCAGCTCGACCGCGCTCCCCCGGTCGTCCCCGCCCCGACGCCGGCGACGGTGTCGGCGCTGGTGTAGGGGGACCGGTGAAGATGTCCTCTCGCGCGCGGGGAAGTTGTCATCTCGACGGCGACCTGCCTTCCCGCGAGCCGGTGCAGATGTCAGTTCCTCGCCCGGCGCCCACGGCGCTGGCCAACCGTCCGCCCGGCTGGCCTCGGTTTGGTCGTCTCCTGTAGGGGGGCCGGGACAGATGTCCTCCGCTGTGCGGGTGGAGTTGTCCATCGGCGTGCTGCGGCGCCTTCCCGTGTGCCGGGGTAGTTGTCATCTTCTCGCTCGTCTGCCGGATTTTGGATCATGGCTGGGTCTCGAGGTGGTCGAGGATCTGCTGGTGGAGCGCGCGGCCGAGGGCGGTGGGGCCGGTGAGCCGGCGGGGGTGGGCGCGGTGCATGAGGGCGCCTCCGCAGGCGTGCTCGAGGCTGGTGAGTTGGGTGCTGAGGGTGGAGGCGGTGACGCCGAGTTCCATGGCGGCTTCGGCGAGGGTGCGGTTCCGTGCGATAACGGGGAAGCGCCGCAGCCTGGCCTGGGATTTCTGGCCGATGAGCGCGGAGCGGAGGGGTTCGGGGAGGGTTGCAGGGTCGCCGGAGTAGTCGAGATATTTATTGCCGCCGCGGTCGCGGATAGGGAGTTTCTGGGCCTCGGCGAATCGTAGTAGGTTTCCTTTGCTGCAGCCGATTTCCTTGGCGATATCACGGAAGGTGCGTCGCGAGGTGACGTATTGGGTGTGGAGCCAGCCGAGGTCGATGTAATGGACGCCGGCGTGGTGGTAGTGAGGGCCTGGGTGCGGGGTTTGCAGAGGGAGGATCGCGCCGGTGCGGGGTGGCAGGGGTTGGCCGGCGGGCAGAGGATGCAGGCGCATGAGTTGGCGTAGGTGTTCGATGGAGATGTTGTGGGTGGCGGCGACGAGCCCGATCGGGGCGCGGGCGGTGAGCTGGGCGTGGATGGGGGCTGGATCGGTGTGGGTCGGGTCGGCACCGGGCCAGTCCTGGGTGTTGATCCAGCTGGTGGGCGGTTCCCAGTGGAGCGGTTCGTTGGTGATTCCGGCGTTGTGGAGCAGGGTGGTTGCGTGGTCGGCGAGGGCGTCGGACAGAGGTGCAGGCATGCCGAGGACGAATTTGAGGTAGGCGAAGCGCCGTTCGCCTTCGGGTAGCCGGTAGGGCTGTGGCGCGATCGCCAGGTTGCCGCCGGTGAGGAGTTCGTAAAGGTAGTGGCGGGCGAAACCGAGGCGCCGTCGGGTGTTGTGGAGGGGCTGGCCGGCGACGAGGGCTTTCCAGGTTTCTGGGTCAAGCACGTCGGTGGTGGTTAGAAGACGGCGTCGGCGGGCGTAGTCGATGGGGATGGGGTGGGTGTCGATGGCGAGGGCGAGTTCGGTGAGGATGCGCAGTGGCTGTGTGCCACCGCGGGTCGCGCGGCTGAGTTTGCCCATCTGGAACGCGACGGGTTGCGGTGTGATGGCGTCGTTGATGAGCGGGGCGATCGCGCGGAGTTCGAGGGTGCTGCCGGGCAGGAGTAGCGCGACGGCGGCGGCGGCGCGGAAGCTGTAGGGCTCGAAGGCGTCATCGTCGATGAGGCGAACGGTCCAGCTGGGCCAGAGCTGGTCAGGAATGCGGGCGGCGCGGCGGACTGCTGGATCGACCAGGCCGGTGGTGACGGGCCGTGCGACGGGCAGGGTCGTTAGGTGACGGAGTCGTTCGAGCGGACGCAGGGCGCTGTCACGGAGGCGGGCGACGCGCAGGCTCAGCTGCGAGCTGCCGGTCTTCCATGTGGGTGCGACCGCGCGCGGCCGTGGTCCGGTGCCCGCTGCGGTCGCGAGCGCGGTGAGCGGGTCGTCGCCGTGGTAGGCGCGGTGGTCGGTGAGCAGGGTGACGGCGACGGTGAGAGTGTCGACGCGGAGGTCCTCGACGCGTGGCCGTTGTTGGGGCGCGCGGGGTGCGTGGCGACGGGCCTCGTGGTGGGCGATGACGAGCAGGTCGGTGAGGGTGTCACGGGCGTGTTGGCCGGTCTGGGGCGCGGTGAGCTGGGCGAGTGCCAGGTCGATGGTGTCTTGGGCGCGGTGGCTGGCGGACGGGTCCGGGCAGGCTGGATGCGCGGCGCTGGCAAGGTCGGCGCCGCACCAGGCGTGCCCCCGGCGCGTGCGAACGATCCCGTCGGGTCGGGGCGAGGGACAGGCACCTGGTGGCAGCCCGCTGCGGGGAGCACGGTAAGTGGGGGGCGTTGCGCAACGCGGGCAGGTCTCGGCGAGCGGCTGGTTGTGCTCCTGGCAGAAGACCGTCCAACGCAGCTGCCAGGCGAGCTGGAACCGTCCGGGATGGTCGGCCAGGCAGGTCGGGCAGAACCGGGTGGTGTTCCCGGGCGTGCAGGCGCTCATGAACGCCGCGGGCGTGTGCGCGGGAAGCGCCGCTGCGTAGGCGGGGTGAAACAGTCCGCGCAGCGTGGTTAAGGGCAGGGCGGTGGCGACGGCGAGCTGGTCGAGACGGTCGGTCCACCGGCCTGGTCCGGTGGGCAGCGGCGTCGGGGGCATGCCGGTGGCGACCGCGAGGTCGGGGACGCTGACGCCGAGCCGGCGGGCATAGGCGTGAAACCAGCTCGCGAACGACTCGCCCGGCAGCGGGGTCAGGATGAACGGGAGCCGGCTGGTCATGCCGCGCCTTCCTGGCCGCAGGGCGCGCTGGCGGCGGGTCGGCTGCGCAGCCGACCGGCGCCGAGCGCGGCGTGCAGTTCACGGCGGGCTTTCTCCGCGGCCTCGTCGATCCGGACAGCGTCGAGAAGGCTGGCGGTGAGGGTTTCCGCGCCGGTCTTGACCGCCCGGTAGCAGCCTCGGGCGATCAGGGACATCAGCGAGGCGAAATGTCCGGAGCTGCGGGCGAACAGGTAGTCCGACAGGTCCTGCGCGACTGCTCCACGGCCGATCTCGGCGAGGACGAGGTCGCGTTCGATACCGAGGAGCAGGTTGCGCCAGGTGCGCCGCCCGCTCTCGGTGTGGATCTCGAACGGGGTCAGGGAGAGCACGTTCCAGCGCCGCGCGGTCTGGGAGAACGCGGCGTCGGCCCCGGTCAGGCCCTCGTCGAGCAGGCCGCGGGCGCGTAGCCCCACCCCGACGAAGAAGAACGTGACAGGGAAGGTGTTCGCGAGCCACTTGAAGTGGTTGGCGACCTCCCGGCCATCGCGGCGGTTGACGTCGAGGAAGTGCACGTCGTCGACTTTACCGACCGCTGCCGTCCTGATTAGCCTCTTGACCTGCGCTGATGCGTAGCTTACATGTCCGTGACGGTCGTTTGGCAAATATCTGGCGGCATCAATTCCATGTGTTGAGCGGCGCGGTCTGGCCACCGGATTCGGCGGCCAGACCGCGGGCTTGGATCAGCGGTGGAATTCCGGTCAGGGTGAGGGTTTCGGTTCGAGTAGGCGGGTTTCGAGGTCGGCCATCCGGCGGTCCTGGAAGCGCAGGTTCGAGCGGGCGGCCTTCAGTCGCTCGTCGAGGGCGCGGTTGTCGGTGGTGAGCTGACGGACGCGCTGTTTGAGGGTGGTGTTCTCGGTGGTGATGCGCTGGATGGCCTCCTGGGTCCATTCGGCTTCGAGGTCGCGGATCTGGCCGAGGAGCTCGCCGATGCGGGTGCGCTGGGTGAGGATCTCGGCGTGGGCCGCGGTGAGCGCGTCTTCGGCGTTCAGTGCCCGTTCGCGCCAGGGTGCTTGGCGGGCGTCGTCTTCGTCGGCGATCCGCTGGCCGCGGCGCTGGTTGGCCTCGGTCATGGCGGCGGTGACCGCGGCTCTGGCCTCGGGGTTGTCGTAGAGGAAGGTGCGGGATACCGTCGCGCGCCGGGCCACGGCGGCGACGCTGACCGGTGTCTTCTCCCGTCGGAGGCGGGCGACGGCGTCGTGGACACGCCCCAGCGCGGCCTCGGATGAGCGGCGTCGGGCCGAGGCTGCGGCGGCCGTGCGCGGGTCGGGTTCGGGAACGGCGGCGCTCACCGACGCACCTTTTCGCTGTCGCCGAGGCCGTCGTGCTCGTCGTGTGCGGCGTGCGCGAGGTCGGCGGCGCGGAAGGCGGTGGACCAGACGCGGTGGAAGTAGTCCTGGGGTTTGCGCAGGTCCAGGGCGAGGGCGTCGTCGAGGAGACCGAGGCCGGCGAGTGCCTTCTCCAGGCCGTCGATCGCATGGGCGGTGGGCTCGAAGTATTGGTGGAGGTAGTCGGCGGTGGCGTCGTCGGGGGCGCCTTCGGCGAGTAGCCGCCATTGCTCGCGTTTGCGGCGCCAGTAGAGCAGGTCGGCGCCGGACAGGACGAACTTGTCGCAGCTGTGGCAGTTGAGGTTCCAGGGGCAGGCGCCGCCGTCGACGACGGGTTGGAAGGTGCAGAACCCGCCTTCGGCCGGAGTGCTGCGCCGGGACAGGTCGACCGCGAGGGCCTGCGCCTGGCCACGGCTCAGCGGCGTGGCGTCCCCGGCGAGCAGTTCGCCGGGGCGGGCGGCGCCGGGGCCGGCGACCCAGACGTGCTGCAGGACGTTCTCCAGGTCGGACTGGGTGAGGTGGACGTAGTGCTCGGCCATCCGGTCGGAGACATGGCCGAGGTAGCGGCGGATGTGGCTGAGGCTGGCGCCGTGCCGGAGCAGGTTCGTCGCCAGCGTGTGCCGGGCCTGATGTGGCACGACGTGACCGAGGTCGAGCGCGTCGACCCAGGGTCGGAACCGGCTGTGGAACCACTGGTGGGTCAGCGCGACGGTGCCGTCCGGGTTGCGGTGGGTCGTGGGGAACAGGGCCAGTCTGGCGCGTTCGGTTCCAGCCGGCCGGCGGCCGTGCTCGGCGGTGAACCGGTCGAGGGTCGTGACCTGCCGGGCGGCGAGGACCTCATAGAGCCGTTCGGGGATCCGGATCGCCACGTCGTAGTTCCCGACCTTGGTCTGGTCGTGCCAGAACATCGCCAGCCCGCCGTAGCGGCCGAGGCAGTCCCATCGCACCGACAGCACCTCGCCGATGCGCCGGCCGGTGATCACGACGGTCTCCCAGATGTCGCGCATTCCCCAGTCCTGGGGGTCGTAGTCGGCGGCGAGCCGGGTCAGGTTCGTCTCGTCGGCCAGCGCGCGGGCGACCTCGTCGGGGAACGGGCGGCGGGCGCGCATCGGGACTCCACCGGCGGCGGGAGCCGCGATGATGAACTCCCGGCTCAGGTCGAGGCGGTCGGCCGTCCCGCTGTCCATCGCGTCGCGCAGCAGCTTGCGGACCGCGTTGAACACCACCGTCCGGGTGCCGGTCGTGACGACGCCGGCGGATCCGCTCGTCCGTTTGATCGCCAGGGACGGCAGACCGTCGCGTTCGCGGTGGCGCTGGTCAGCGACGAACCGCCGCATGTGCTCGGCCCCCAACAGTGCCGGGTCGTGACCGCCGCCGGGGGCGTCGAGTTCCAGGAAGACGCCCAGCTCGATGGCGGCCCGGCGGACGGAGTCCAGCACGGCGGCGGTGCGCGGGCGGCGCGCCGAGCTCAGCAGATCGGCCAGGTAGTCGAAGGCAAGGTCCCGCAGCCAGCGCTGCGGGATGCCGGTCAGGTCGACGTGGCTCGTGCGGTGCGCGAACCGGACCCCGAAGTGGTCGGTTTCCAGGAAGCCGGCATCCTTCGCCTGCTCGGGAGTGAAGTAGACCAGCCGCAGCTCGTGGAGGATCTCTTTGGCGATCGCGCCGGAGAACGCGGTCGCGCCGTCGAGGTCGAGGTCGACGAGCGAGTTCGTCTCAGCGTGGCGGCAGGTGTTCACCAGGGTGCGGACCCAGCCGACGTCCCAGCGGGTCGGCCGGGACCGGCGGGTGTGGATGAACAGCCCCCACTGAATCTCCGCGCGTAGCAGGGGCCGCAGCCCGCGCAGGTTGAGCTGCCCCGGCCAGGGCATCGCGGTCGACGCCTGGCACCAGAGGCGGAATTGGTGCTCGTCGGTGTAGCCGACGGGGACCGGCTGGCTGGCGTGCTCGAAGCGCTGCCACCAGCTGGGCGGCAACGCTGCCCCGCCCGGCTGGTCGTCGCCTCGGTAGCGGGCCGTATGCCCAGAACACAGGCCCAGCGGGGAGGCCGCCAGGGCCGGGCAGACCGAGACCTGACAGTCCCCGTAGCCGGGATAGGGCACCTGCTCGCCGAGCCAGCCAGCGAAGTCCGCGCCGTCGCCCACGTCGAGTGCGTGCAGCGACCACCGTCCGCGGTGCCGCTGGCAGAGCCGCAGGTCGGTGTGGTCAGCGGGCCGGTCAGGGCAGACCCGGCAGGGAAGATACTCGAGGTGTTCCGAGGGCGGCAGCGGCTGGGCGCCGGCCACGAACGCCGCCTTGCCGACACCCCGCGCCTTCGCCCGAGCCCACTGCTCCCGGTGGATCGAACACAGGTCGCCGCTGCCGCGGACCCGCTCACAGCCGCCGATCACACAATCCCACTGGTAGATCGGATGCCCACGCGGGATCCGGACAATGTCGCCGCGGAACATCGGGTCGAACGACGGGCCGCCGATCAGCGCGGTCAGGATCTCCAGCCGGTCCCGTACCGTCCGGTCAGGCCGCTCCGCGTAGAGCGGGCGCAGGTGATCCGCCCGTTTCACCGCGTTCCCCAGACGGTGCGCAGCGCCGCGTCGAACGCCGGGTCATGGACATCGACATGGCCATAGATCTCATCGACCACAGCGGTGGAAGCCCAACCGCCGGCGTCCCGGGCGATCAGCAGGTTGCCATCAGAGGCGTCCAGCACAGCGCTGGTGAAGGAGTGCCGGAACGCATGCGGACGGACGACGCCCAGGCCGGCGCGCTGCCCGGCCCGGCCCAGCATCCGCCGAGCCGCCACCGGCGCCCACGGCTGACCATGCCCAGCGCCGTGGAGCTGAACGAGCAGCATCCCGTGTCCCGCCTGACCACGCGGATACTCGCCGGTGAGGTAGTCGAAGTAGGTGTGCACCATCGCGGGGCTGACCCGTTTGAGCAGCCCACCGACGACGGTCCCGTCGTCGATCCGCCACGGGTGCTTGGTCTTTGCCTCCGCCCGGTTCGGGTTGCCGGGGCGGTGGCAGACGTGGACGTGCGGAGATCGGCATTCGCCGCAGGCCGCGTTCTCCCGCAGGTGCAGGTCGACCAGGTGCAGCCCACACAGCTCACCGATCCGCAGACCCCCGTCCGCCAGCCAGGTCACCACCAGCCGGTCACGGGCCGAGTTGACCTCGGTCAGCAGCTTCTCCCGCGCCCCGTCGGGCAGCATCTTCGGATGCCGCCGGTGCGGGCCGGTCGGGGCCAGCGGGTTCGCCGGCATCGTCGACGTCACGTGCCCGAGGAACGCGCGGCGACGGTCCGCCCGGGACGGCAACCGGGCGCGGTCCAACACGTTGCCGAGCTCGCCGTTGACCCCGTAGGACGCTTGGTGCAGGTAGAACCCCTTCAGGCAGGCAGCCGTCGTCGTCAGCGCCGCGCGACCGTAGGGGCGCTTACCGAGGCGCCACGGCTGCCCCAGCGGCATCGCCACCTCGGCACCAAGGATCCCCATATAGCGTTCGAGGTCGCGCAGCCCGACCACGGCGACGGTGAGGCACTCCCGCTCGAGCCAGCGCAGGTGGTCGACCAGCAGGTAGGCATACGTCCGCTGCGTCCCCGAGCCATCGTGCCGGCGCAGGTACCGGTCCGCCTCCGGGTGCACCGTCCCCTCCGGCCAGACGATCGTCCACGACCGCCGCCCGTCCCCCTGCCGGATCTCCTGCACCCGCAGGTCTCCGATCACAACCGTGCGAACCACGTGCCCTCCGCCTACCGACGCCGCCAACAGGACGGACGTCCCGGACCCGGTCGGTAAACGAGCACGGCACGTCCCAGCCACAGGCCGGGACGGACATTACGGGCAGCTCTACCCGCGGTCGGTAAAGTCGACGACGA
>NZ_JASNFO010000076.1:0-89527 GCF_032027725.1 Pseudofrankia coriaricola
TCCACGCAGCGTCGGCCGCGTCCGTTTTGCGGCCCGGGACGTTGCGCAGGTGCCGGGCGTTGAGCAGCCAGCACTCGCCGATCACGTCCTCAAGGATGTGGAAGACCGGCTTCCAGAAAACCCCGGTCGACTCCATCCCGACCCGGGTCACCCCCAGGGAGGTCAGCCAGTCCCGCAACGCCAGCAGCTCCCGGGTCGTGGCCCCGAACGTGTGCAACTGGACCTGGGCAGACCCACCCGGCCGCTCGGTGACCCGCACACAGGCCACGATCTCGTCCTTGTGCACGTCCAGACCGGCGCACCGCGCCACCTGCGCTTCCATCAGACCCCCAGACGGTCGTCCCGACAGGACAGGGCGGCCACCCGGGGGGATCCGATGATCAAAGAGTCTAGAGGTCGCGCTCGAAGCAGCAGTCCCACGTGCCTGCAGATCCCCACGTCACACTAAGCGACGGGCTCAACCTTCGGCACCAAGCTCGCCCGACGTCGTCCAGGTGACCACAGGCATTTTCCGACGCCCCACGTGGCCGGCGACGCCGGCCCTCACCACTAAGCGGTAGGCCGCAGGTCCGATTCCTGCCGGGGGCACCCAAGAACGATCTTGGGTCTTCTATTTACGCTGGTCATCAAACTAGGTAAGCGACATCGCGCCTCAACCTCGCCGCTCATCCAGGGACACGCCAAACCGGCCGCCACCAGCGGTTTCGCCAATCGCAGGCCGGCAGAGGTCCGTGCCCTCCGGGGTAACGGCGCCGACAGCCCGGTAACGCCAGCTTCGGGTTCGAGTCCCTGACGGCCCACCACGCTGTGTAGTTAGCCTCTGACCTGGATTGATAGGTTTTACGTATCGGTTGTGTCGCTCGAGGGTCACGTGAACGCGCAGGTAGGCGGGCCTGACTCCTGGTTCGTACGGAAACATGGTCCTGCTCAACAGGCGTCCGCCCAGCCCGCGCGACAACGGGGCACCCGGCCACGGACGCACCCAGGGCCACCGGCCAAACTCAACATCAACAAGGCTGGGAGGCCGGCTCGCGATCACACCCGGCCGAGGCACGAAAGATCTGAGCCAATGCAGGATCGCGCTTGGCTATCGCGGGATGGTGTGCGGACCGGCGACTACCTGGTCGACCATTCCATAGTCCTTCGCCTCGTCGGCGGTGTACCACCGTTCGCGATCGAAGTCACGGTCAATCCGGTCCTTGGGTTGCCCAGTGTGGTGGGCAAGCCGTTCGCTTATCATTACCTTGACAAAGGCGAGCTGTTCGTCCTCGGTGGCGACGTCGGATCGGTCTGCGTTCCGGCCCGCCGTTGGCGGGCGTGTCATGATTCGCGCATGCGGCAGGGCGTAGCGTTTACCAGTCGCCCCCGCGCAAAGAAGTAGCTGTGCTATGCCCGCGACCAGTCCCATCCCGACCGTGACAACATCGGCCTGGATGAACTGCATTGTGTCGTAGATCGCCATGCCGGCACCCACCTTGCCGCCCGGCGAGTTAAGGTAGAGGAATATGTCGCGGTTTGGGTCCTGCGCTTCCAACAGCAACAACTGGGCGCAGATTTGGTCCGCCCGGTCGTCCTCCAGGACCGCGCCGACGACGATGATCCGCTCCCGCAGCAGCCGTGCCTCCTGCTCCGGCCAGAGGGGGTCCGTCTGCTCAGGCGTGCGGTTCGGGAGCGGAGACTCGGCGGATGGCTCGGTCGGGGTCGCGTCGCTCGGCGGGGTGCTCGTCGTAGTAGCTGGGTTGTCGGGGTCGACGTGCTTGGGCCGATCCTCGAAGATCTTGATGACGACCCACCGCTGGCCGCGCGGTTCGGCCTGCCGGCCGGGGTAAACCCGGACCTGGGTCCTGGCCGGGCAGGCGGCGGACAGTTCGCCCGCCAGGGCCAACCCAAGATCGCTCCCGTCTCCCCAGAACCTCCGGCGGTTGGCTCCAGTAATCTGCGGGTCTTCCTCGAACACCTCGGGGACGGTTTCCTCGAAAAGTCCGCTCATGAACTCGGGCGACGGTGGCTCCCGCCCTTCGACCAGGACGCCGACGTGGACGAGCGGCAGGTTGAGGCGCGGTGTCTGGACCTCGTCGCGGCGTCCGTTCGGACGTGGCGCGGAATCCATCTCCCCACCGCATCGGAGGCAGCCACGAAGAATGCCCGTCGGTCCCGTCGGCACGTGCGTTCGACAGAGCGTCTCGCCGCACTTCTTGCAACCCGCGCCGAGCGGATTGGCGATCACGAGAGTTCGCCAGGCGTCTCTCGAGTGGTGCGCGCTGACCCAGGTCACCTGACAGCCAGGCGCGTCGCAGAAACAGAAGATCGGGGAAAGGCGGCTGTCCATCAGATGCGGGCGCTCGAGCACCTCGTCGGGGCTCGCGTCGGCGGTCCGCCGCGTGCCCGCGCGAACCACCTCGCTGGCCAGCATCCGCGCCTCCGGCTGACCCGGGTAGACGTCAAAGATGATCAAAAGCCGCTGCAGGGCTGACCGATACCTTCGCGCCTCGTACAACGAGAGCGCGTCGTCCAGCAGTGTCCGCGTCCACCGCGTCACCCCGGACGTTCCTTGGCCAGCGATCATCACGACGCCTCGGCGCATCTGGCAATATTGCGCGGCAGTGCTATCACCATTCCGTCATTCTGCGGGTTGCGGTCCGCGCAAGTCCGCGCTTCGGAGCGCCGCCAGCGGGGCTACCGGGAAGCAGCACAGCCATCCGGGTCTCCCTGGTACTCCAAGTCGCTGCTCTGTGATCATTTGGTTTGTGGTCTCGGCGGCGATAGTGGCTGGTCCCGGCGTTGGCTGCGTGGCGTCGTCGCCAACGTGACCAGCGCAGGACGTGATCGAGCGCTATGGCTGGCGGGGTGATGATCGCGTTGACGAGGCGACGGGTCTCGTTGACGGTGATCGGTAGGAGGTGCTCATCGCCTGGCTGGTCACGCTGCTCGGCCGCGGCGTAGTCCGAGCGCGAGGACACTCTCGAACCCGAGGAGAAACGCCAACGCGACCACGAGGCCCCCGATCACGGGCACAAGTCGGGTCGGCGCGTCCCGAGCCGCGACAGATTCGGAACGCTTGTTCGATTCGATAGATGATGTTCCGGTTGGCGCGGTCACCGGGCGTCGCCCCTGGCTACGGCCCGGGTAGCGACCGGACGGACAGCGATTTCAGGGCCAGCAACCAAGATCGAACGGTTCGGATGCTGGTACATGGTCCACTACGGCGAGCGACAGGTCACTGACCTGGTCAAATAGGCTGTACCTATCTGCTGGGCTGCTCGGGCGTTGCCTAAACGAGCAGGTAGATAGGCAGATCATCCGGTTCGTACGGCTCGCCCATCAGGACCACCAGACCGACAAGAGCCACTCGTGCGAACGTCCCCCGACCGTGGCCAGGGGTGGCACCGGTCGCCGGCGACCGGGTCTGCCCAGCCCACCACGCAGCCGCCGCCGTTGCCGCGATCAGCCCCACCAGGTGGGAACGCAGGCGACGGCGGCCTCGACCAGGTCCGTTTTCGTCACCGTGTCGTCGCTGAGCCACCCGGAGATGGCACCGGCGAAGCCGTGGGCGACAAATTGGGCGATGATCTGATGGTTGCCGGCAGGCAGGTCCGGATGGGCGCACCGGGCGATGAAAGCCAGGCTGTAATCGGTGAAATGGCGAACCAGCGCCTCGTACACGCCGCGGTCGGCCGGGTCCCGCAAAGCATGCTGATAGACGGCCTGGAACCGTTCGACGTGGTCGGCGACGTCGGCGGTGGCCAGACGCAGCATCTGCGCCGCCGAATATCCGCCTCCGGCTCGTCGATCCTCCTCCAAGCGGTGGGCGCGCTCCAGATCGGCGTAGAGGACCTCGATGAGGAGTTCGAGGGGACTGCCATAGCGGTTGTAAAAAGTCGCGCGAGTCACCCCGGCACGGTCGGCCAGCTCGGCAACGGTGATCTGTGAGACCGGGCGCAGGGCTGCGAGATCCACGATCGCCTGCGCCAGGACTTCCGTCGTACGTGCGATCCGCGGATCTATCCGGTCAGCCATCCGTCGCCCTCCCCGCCAGCGTCCGAACGGACCGGCCTCCGCCGTTCAACGGCGGCCCGTCGCAGCTCAGCGCCCGTTGCGTCGCAGCCTAAAACCTGCTGTTATCCACGTGTAAAATAGTCTTTGTGAGAGGCCACCATGGCACAGCACACGACAATCTCACCCGCGGAAGCCGCTGACCGACTGGCCATCCGCGAACTGGTCGACGCGTACGCGCGCTGCGCGGACCGGCGCGACGCCAAGGGCCAGATGGCGCTGTTCACCGAGGACACGCGCTTCCTGGTGTTCATGGACTACGACTCCCCCGAGCCGACCCAACAGGTACGCGGGCGCGCGTCGCTGGCACCCGTGTTCGACACCCTCAACGCCTACGCGGTCACCATGCACTTCAACGGGCAGAGCACGGTCGTCCTCGACGGAGACCAGGCGAGCGGCGAGAGCTACTGCCTGGCGCACCACCTGTCGGTCGCCGAGGGTGGACAGCGCACCGTGATGATCGCTTCTATTCGCTACCTCGATGAGTTCGTCAAGCAGGACGGCCAGTGGCTCTTCGCCGAGCGCCGGCTGATGGTCAACTGGGTGGAGACCCGACCGTCTACACCTTGATCTCTCGGCCGGCCGGCGTCCAACTGCCCCATGGCGCCCAGGCTCCGGCCGCGGATTCACGGGAGCGACACGCACCCAGTCGAACCGGAACGTGGAGTGACATCACATTTTGGGCCACGGACCGGCCAGCGATGATCTGCCCGGCCGAAGCGGACCCGGTAGAAATCGGTCAGGCCTGAGGCAGCCCCTGGCTGTCAGGTGCGAGGAGTGCTGACGGACACATGACGAGCGTGGCGACGGAGCAGCACGCTAACCAGGTGCCGCGGCAGAGCGCACAACGCTCTGCGGGTACTCGTGGAATGCTCGACCGGCCGGATCTGCTCCGGCTGCTGGATCGCGCGACGACCAAACGGGTGACGGTCATCTCCGCCCCACCGGGAAGCGGCAAGACCTCGCTGCTGCGGGCGTGGGCCGATCGCTCGGACCTCCGTCATCGCGTCGCGTACGCGTCCGTCGACCGAGGCCAACAGGACACGCAGCTCTTCTGGTCAGCGCTTCTGGAGGCGATCCGCGGCCCAGCGTCCTCGACCGGCGCTGCGGCCCCAGGTGCGGCGACACTCGACGGCGACCAATGGGTCGATGCGGTCGTTGCGGCGCTTGCCGAGGTCGAGCCCGCCGTCCTGATCATCGACGATCTCCACGAGCTCAACCTGGCTGATGGCCGCGGACAGCTTGAACGCCTTGTCTCGACGTTGCCGCGCTCTGCGCGGCTGGTGCTGTCCTCTCGGCGAAATCCGCCCATACGGCTGCACCAGCTCAGGCTGGCTGACGAGCTGGCGGAGATCCGAGCTGACGATCTTCGATTCTCGAGGACCGAGGCACGCGAGTTGCTCGCCGCCTCCGGGATCACCCTGTCCGAGCGCGCGATAGCGACGTTGCACCAGCGCACAGAAGGCTGGGCAGCCGGCCTGCGTATGGCAGTGATGTCGCTTCGGGGTCACCCAGACCCCGAACGGTTCGTGGCAGAGTTCTCGGGCATCGACCGGGCGGTCGGGGAATACCTGATGGCCGAGATGTTCGAAAGACAACCAAGCATGATCCAGAACCTGCTGTTGCGTACCGCGCTTGTCGACCGCCTGAACGGCGAGCTCGCAGACCTGCTGGCCGGCCTATCGGGCTCCGAGCAAGTGCTGCTGCACCTGGAAGACGCCAACGCCTTCGTCGTCTCGCTCAACCCCAGCCGTACCTGGTTTCGCTACCATCAGCTTTTCGCCGACTTTCTGCGCCTTGAGCTGCGCAGACGGCACGCCGACGAGATTCCTGACCTACACCGCCGAGCGGCGCAGTGGCTTGATCATCATGGTGAGATCGCCGACGCCGTGCGGCACCTCCTCGCCGCCGGCGAGTGGCCTGACGCGGCCCGGCTGCTCGCGGACCATCTGTTCAGTCTCACCCTCGACGGGCAGGAAGGCACGATCGCCGCGCTGCTTCGGCTGTTCCCGGCCGGCGTCTCCGTCGATCACCCCGAGCTGGCATTGGCACACGCAGCGGTCGAACTCGCGCAGGGCCGTTTGGAGGAAGCCGCCGCCCGGCTGGCCCAAGCCGAAACCCACGCCCAGAGCGCCTCGCCAGACCGCCGTCCGAGCCTCGCGGTGGCAGTCGCTTCGTTGCGGCTCGCGCGAGCCCGGCGCAGCGGGCGATTCACCGAAGTCCTGGAACAGGTAAGCCTGCTCGACGCCTCAACAGCAGGCACATCGAGCGACCTCATCGCGATGAGCAGTGAGTTGCGAGCCGTCGCGCTGATGAATCTCGGGATCGTGGAGACGTGGTCAGGCCGGTTCGCCGACGCGGACCGGCACATGACCGAAGGAGCGACGCTCGCGGAGGCGATCGGCAGGCCGTATCTGGAGGTCACCTGCCGCGCCTACCAGGCGTTTCCATCCCCCCTCAGCTCGCTCGCCACGGCACGCGACCGCGGTCGTCAGGCGCTGACCGTGGCCGAACGCCATGGCCTGACGGACCACCCGGTCCTCGCGCCCGCGATGGGAGCGATCGCCTGCATCACGGTGTGGATGGGCGAGTTCGAGGAGGGCGAGCGCTGGCTTCGCCACGGCTGGAGCGTCGTTCAGCCAGACATCGACCCTGCCACTGCGGTGCTGTTGCACATGGTGACCGGCATGGTGCACGCCGGTCGCGGCGAACACCGGTCGGCACTTGAAGCGCTCACAGCGGCCGTGCGGGCGCAGTCTCTGCTCACCGGTGCGCACATTCTCGCGACGGTGATTGCAGAATGGCTCGCGGTCACCCAGGCTCGGCTCGGGATGCCCGACGAGGCCCGCGCGACGATCGCCGCGTTCTCCGCCGAACACGAACCGATGCATGGCATCGTGCTGGCCAGAGCACTCATCAGCCTGACCGAGGGCGACCCTGCCGTGGCGCTAGCTGCCCTCGGGGACGTGCGGGACATGGCGCCGCCACCCGGCTTCCCGGCCTACGCACTCGTAGAAGCACATGTGCTCGCCGGCCTCGCGTACCTCGCCCTGGGCGATCAAAGGGCCGCCGCCGCGTCGGCCGAGGCAGCGCTCGCCGCTGCGGAACCAGATCGGCTGATCTACCCGTTCGCCCTGTTCGACGCTGCCGAGCTCCTCAATGTGCTTCCGCGGCATCAGACGGCGCATGGCGCGTTGCTCGTCGATGTCGTCGACCTCCTGCGGGAGACTCCGCCGCCAGGTCGCGACCGCGGCCAGGCCTCGTCCTCGGTCGCGCTCAGCCGTAGCGAACTGCGGGTACTGCGCTATCTGCCAACGAACCTCACGCGGCCAGAGATCGCCCGGGAGCTCGGCGTGTCGATCCACACGGTCAACACGCACATCCGCAACGTCTACGCCAAGCTCGGCGCGCGCGACCGGTCCACCGCTGTTCAACAGGCACGCCACCTGCGGCTCCTGTCCAACCAGCTCCCGTCGACACGGCCCATCTAGCCCGGCGCGATCCTCCTGTCCTCCGCTGAGGCCGATCAGGTCCGCAGCCCCTCTCGCGACGAGCCCGCGACGGTCGCGCGCCACCACCAGCCGTCTGGGATCGGTGCGTCGCCGATGGCCGGTCTTCGTCCACCACCCGCAGGGACTGCGCCCGCGCTGAAGCCGGTGGCATGGGTAATCACCTGGATCTGGCGAGGGCCGGTCACCGGGATTCAGGCCATCGTGCGCTCATGAGCACGGAACAGCAGCGCCAGCTAGACGCCATCCTTCGCCAGGGCGGGCTGGACACCAGCGCAGACGTCGCCACGATGCGGGCGGCCTTCAGCGATCTCATGGCACGGATACCGGTGGCTCCCGACGTGCAGCAGAAACCCGTGGAGCTGGGCGGGGTCGCAGGCATCGAGGTCACCATCCAGGGCCACGACTCCGAGAATGTGATCCTCTATTTTCACGGAGGTGTCTACGTCATCGGCAACGCCGAAGCGACGGTGCCGTTGGCAAGTGATCTCGCGCGAAGAACCGGCACCAAGGTCATCACGACCGACTACCGGCTAGCGCCCGAACATCCCTATCCAGCCGCGGTCAGGGACGCACGGGCAGCCTACGAAGCCCTCCTCGCCCAGGGCATCGCGCCAGCGCACATCGCTCTCGCGGGCGAATCAGCCGGAGGCGGGCTGGCCGTGGCCGCGCTGCTCGCCCTGCGGGACAGCGGCGTGCCCCTGCCGGGCTGCGGGTACCTGATGTCGCCCTACGTGGACCTCACGCTGTCCGGAGAGACGCTGGCCACCAAGCAGACGCTCGACCCGCTACTCACCCTCGACGGGCTTCGCGCCCGGGTTCCGGACTATGTCGGGACCGCCGACGCCGCCGACCCCTACATCAGCCCGATCTTCGGCGACCTCCGCGAATTGCCGCCGCTGCTGATCCAGGTGGGTTCCCACGAGATCCTCCTCGGTGACGCCCTCCGGCTCGCCTGGCAGGCAGCCATTCACGACGTCCCGGTCACGCTCGATGTCACCCCCGGTGTCCCGCACGTCTTCCAGGCCTACGCAGGTCTCCTCGACGAGGCGGGCGAGGCACTGGACCGGGCGTCACGCTTTCTGAATCTTCACCTCGCCCACCCGGAGGTCCAACTGTGACTCGGATTGGCGTCATCCTCGGAAGTACCCGCCCCGGACGCCGCGGCGAGCCGGTCGCGCGCTGGGTGATGGAGGAGGCGAGCCGGCGCACCGACGCCGAGTTCGAGCTCATCGACCTTGCCGACTACCCGCTGCCGCACCTCGATGAGCCCCTTCCCGCGAGCACAGGGCAGTACCAGAACGCGCACACCAAGGAATGGGCCGCAACGATCGCCCGATTCGACGGGTACGTCTTCATCACGCCCGAGTACAACCATTCGACATCAGGCGTTCTGAAAAACGCCATCGACTACCTCTACGCCGAGTGGGGCAACAAAGCGATGGGCGTGGTCTCCTACGGTGCGATTGGCGGCGCCAGAGCCGCCGAACATCTCCGGCTCATCGCCGGCGAACTACGGATTGCAGACGTCCGGACCAACGTCGCGCTCTCGCTGCTGACCGACTTCGAGAACTTCAGCCAGTTCAAACCGAACCAGCATCAGGCAACGGTGCTCGACACACTTCTCAGTGAGGTCGTCGCCTGGAGCCAGGCGCTGGCGCCGTTGCGGCACAACGCGCGGCCCGCGTAGGCCGCAGCGACCCGCAGGAAGGGACCGTTGAGCATGGCTACCAATACAGAATCGGCCACTCACGACTGGCCAGAGGACCACGAAGAAGGAACCGAGCAGCTTCCCAGCCGTCGATGGTGGGCCCTCGCCGTCATAGCCGTCGCCCAACTCATGGTCGTGCTCGACGGCACCGTGGTCACTATCGCACTGCCTTCGGCCCAACGCGACCTGCATATCTCCAACGCCGATCGGCAGTGGGCGATCACCGCCTACACGCTCGCGTTCGGCGGCCTGCTGCTGCTCGGCGGACGGATCTCCGACTATGTGGGCCGCAGGCGAACCTTCCTGATCGGGCTACTCGGGTTCGCCGCAGCCTCCGCACTCGGCGGTGCGGCGCAGAACAGCGGGACGCTCTTCGGCGCCCGCGCCGTCCAGGGCCTTTTCGCGGCACTGCTCGCGCCCGCCGCCCTGTCGCTGATCACAGTGACCTTCGCTGAGGCCAAGGAACGGTCTCGGGCGTTCTCGGTCTACGGCGCCATCTCGGGCGGCGGCGCCGCGATCGGCCTGATCGTCGGCGGATCGCTGACCGAGTACACCTCGTGGCGCTGGTGCCTGTTCATCAACGTGCCGATCGCGATCATCACCTTCCTCGCCGGCACCGTCCTCATCAACGAAAGCAGGTCCGAGAGCGCCACCTCCTACGACATCCCAGGCGCCATCCTCGGCACGGGCGGGCTCGTCGCCCTCGTCTACGGATTCACAGCCGCGGCCAAGCCCGGGGTCGGCTGGCTCTCGGTCGAGACCATCAGCCTTCTCGCCGGCGCCGGCATCGCGCTCGTCGCGTTCGTACTCGTCGAGACGCGGTCCACACACCCCCTGTTGCCGATGCGCGTGGTACTCGACCGCAATCGCGGCGGCACCTACATCGCCTCGCTGTTGTCCTTCGCCGGATTGTTCGCGATGTTCCTCTTCCTGAGCTACTACCTCCAGTACAATCTTGGATACAGCGCGCTGAAGACGGGCCTGGCAGTTCTACCGTTCAGCGGCGGGGTCATCGTTACCTCGGCCGTGGTGCCGCCGCTACTCTCCCGAACCGGGCCCAAGCCGGTGATGCTGATCGGGCTGGCCATGGCCGCCGTCGGTCTCGCCACCTTCACCGCCATCTCCGACACAAGCAGCTGGGGCACCCGCGTCCTGCCCGGCGAGCTGCTCATGAGCATCGGCTTCGCCCTGCTCCTGGTGCCGCTGTCCAGTCTCGCGCTTTCCGGAGTGAACGACAACGACGCCGGCGTCGCCAGCGCGCTCCTCAACTCGACCCAGCAAATCGGCGGCTCCCTGGGCACCGCGCTACTGAACACCTTCTATGCGAGCGCGGTCACGTCCTACGTCGCAGCCCACCATCTCGCACCGTCCGCGTTCAATCCGCTCGCTGCGATCCACGGCTATCGCGTCGCGTTCTGGATCGGCGCCGGCCTGGTCGCCGCGGCCTTCGTCGCTATTCTGGTCCTGGTCAACGCCGGCAAGACCACCGTCGCCGCACAGTCTGACGTCACGCCCAGCGCATAGAGCCGCGAGCGGCGAATCTCAATACCCCTCGCACTACAGACAGATCCATGGTCGCCTCAGCCTGGATGCACCGCCCGATTTGTGCCTTGAGCGGTGCGTTGAACGAGAAAGTGCCCTCTGGCCTGGGAAGATGGGGTTGCTGAAACCATCCTTCCCCCCGGGAAGAGGGCACTTCCAAGGTGCGATTGTTGCATACCGCCTCGCGGACCCATGTCGCGTTCGACGACCCGTCTCTGCTCGGCTCGGCTGGGCTGGTCCCGGTGATGCGCCTCGCCGAGCGGGCCGGGCTGGGCGACCTGGTCGCCGAGCATGTCAAGGTGCCCGCGTCGGCCTGGTCGGCGGGCGCGAACGCGGCGGCGAAGGTCGGCTGCCTGGTCGCGGGCATGGCCGCGGGCGCGGACTGCCTCGACGACATGAACCTGCTGCGCGCCGGCGCTCTCGACGGCGTGTTCGACGGGATCCGCGCACCGTCGACGCTCGGCATGTTCGCGCGCGCGTTCACCTGGGGCAACGTCGCCCAGCTCGGCAAGGTCAACAAGCTGCTGCTGGTCAGCCTCGCCGCCGCGGCGCCGGCGCTGCTGACCGGGGCCGACGCGCTCACGTTTGTCGACCTCGATACCTGCCAGCGCCGGGTGTTCGGCCCCCGCAAACGGGGCGCCAGGTTCGGCCACACCAAAATCGCGAGCAAGTCGGTGTTCGTCCGCGGCCTCAACGCCATGATCGGCACCGTGTCCACCCCGACCGCGGCTCCGGTCATCGCGAACGCCCGGCTGCGCGGTGGTAACGCCGTGTCCGCGAAGGGCGCGGCCCGGTTTCTGGCCGCCACGGTCGGCACCGCCCGCCAGGCAGGGGCGACCGGCGTGATCGTCGCGAGGTGCGACGCCGGGTTCTACACCGCCGAGATCGTGGCCGCGGCCCGCCGCCAGCAGGTCCACTTCTCGATCACCACGCCGCAGAACGTCGCGATCCGGGCCGCCTGCGAGGCGATCGACGAGGCCGCGTGGGTCCCGATCCGCTACCCGAACGCGATCTGGGACGAGGACCTCAAGGAATGGATCTCCGATGCGGAGATCGCCGAGACCACGTACACCGCGTTCGGCCACACGAAGACGCCGGTCACCGCCCGGCTGATCGTCCGCCGGGTCAAGGCCCTGAACAGGAAGGCGAACACCGGGCAGGGCGAGCTGTTCGACGTCTGGCGCTACCACGCGGCGTTCACCGACAGCCCGTTCGCCCTGCCCGAGACCGAGGGCCAGCACCGCGACCACGCGATCATCGAGCAGGTCAACGCCGACCTGATCCACGGCCCGCTCGCGCACCTGCCGTCCGGGGTGTTCACCGCCAACGCCGCCTGGCTCGTCCTCGCGGCGATCACACACAACCTGCTGCGCGCCGCCGGCACGCTGGCCTCGCGGTTCCACGGCCGCGCCCGTGGCGCGACCCTGCGCGCGCACCTGGTGAACATCCCCGGCCGGCTCGCCCGCCACGGCCGCGGCCACGTCACCGTGCACCTGCCCACCGGCTGGCACGCCGAGAACGCCTTCACCGGCCTGGTCGCCGCCGTGCACGCCCTGCCGCCCGCCCGAGCCGCCTGATCCGGGCCGCCCCCCCCCCCCCCCCCCGCACCCGGTCAGCACCATCGCGCAGCGCCCGCCTGACGGAGCCCCAGGACAAGCCGCCGAACCGTGAGCGGCCATCAGTAACGACCAGCGATGACCACTGTCGGTTAACGACCGTTACAGATCAACTGAAATAGCCGCCGAATCAGATCGGTGCATCCAGGCTCAGCATCTGTTGCTCATGCTCGCCAGGAGCGCCATCCGCGCAGCCAGTCGGCCTATCGCTGGCTATGAGCGATTCGATCCAAGGGCCAATGGACGGTGGGCACCGCACCGTACAGCTACACCCGCAACAGCGGGCACAGCCTCGCGACCCTCGACGACGAAATCACCATCGTCAAACTGATCTTCCGCCTCTACACCCGACGCCGGCTCGGCTGCCGCGCCATCGCCGCCCACCTCAACGAGCGGAACCTGGTACGCCGCCGCGCGCACCACAAGGCGATCGCACAACCAGGAACCAGCCCTGAAGCACAAAGCCATCGCCGACGTCCTCACCAATCGCATCTACCTCGGCAAGGTCCGCTTCCGTGACATCGACGCCCGCGCCGCGGTGATCGAGCCTGCCACCTTCGATCTGGCCCAGCACATCCTCACCGAACGCGGCGAGACGAACCCTGAACTGATCTACTCCATCCGACCGGCCAGGGGCCGGGGGGGCGGGGGGGGGGCCCCCCCCCCCCCGGCCCCCCCCCCGGGGTGGGGGCGCGGGGCGGCCCCGCATCACGCCAATCGCACCGCCTACTGAGGCTCTCCCCTGGCGAGGCCCGTGGTGCTTTCGATCTGGGTGTGAGTGTCGCTGCGCAGTTGCACAACCAGGCTGCGAGCGACGCCAGCGCCGACATGCAGGCGTTTGCGGAGCGTCTCCGCGGAGATCGGCCGCTGATGCTGCTGCCAATGCAGCACATCCTCGGCCCGAGCTCGATGCAGCAAATCCTGCTCGCGGGCCCTACCATCCACTCGACACCCCTTCGTTGCCGAGGCCGGCTCAGAGGCGGCGGGGCGATCCCCCCACCCGTGCTGTTTCGCCACCGCGCGACCATCCGCGACATCAGCCCCGTGCGGCTCTGGTGGCGCGACCCCCGACCCGGCAGGCCGCATAGCATGGAGCAGACCCGACCCCACCTCCGCCCAGCCGATCAGCAGCAGAGGGCCAACGGCATCGAACGCCGCCTTACCCAGGTTCCCGGCCGCAATAGGCTCGGCGATATTAAGCGCCAGCGTCACCACACTCGCGAACACCAGAAGTCGACGAGCAGGCCGGATCTCCTCACGAGGCGCGCCCCGCAGCGCAAGCTCCCGGATCGCGACAAGCAGGCCAAGCACGGACAAGTCCACCGCCGGCGCGACCAACGGCGCCACATACGCCGGCACACCCAGCCGCAGACCAAGCAGCCAGACATTGCCGAACCCAAACAAGAACGTCAGAGCGACCACCGCACCCATGATCACGGTGACCGCCCGGAACGCTACACTACGCCCGTCCACACCAGGCGCCGAGACAGGAGTCGTCGTGGTCATCGCGCACCACGCGGAACCTCGAAACTGGCCTCCACAACCAGTTCCCCGGCAGGAACCCCCAGGTCAGCGCCTCCCCCTTCTGCACGGTTCCCCGCCGGGGGCACGCGATCGAGATCTTCCTGTTCGCAAACCCGTCGGGTTTGCTCCCAGACTCCTGCGCCATGCTGCTCCGGGGCCGAGCCCCGGACCCCACGCCGAAAGTTGCGTGGATGCTGTACGAGCCTCCACGGGGGCACTTTTCATGTCATGACCAGCGCGTTTACAGCGCTTAGCGATCGAAGGCTTCAAGCGCTCCGGTCGTAGGTCTATTGACTTTCGGCGTGGCGCGACGCTCCGACGGGCGCGGGCGGGGTGGCGGGCCCGACGTGCCCGGGTGCCGAGCGAAGCGAGGCGGGGCCCCAGTGGCGCGGGCGGGCCGTCGGGGTCCTGCGCCGCGCGCGGCGCGGGCGGCGCGCCACGCATCTCAACGACCGGCGCCCGCGCCCTGTCGGTTCCAGACACGTGGCCGTTAATGCGGTACGGGAGCCTCCTGGCATGAGCTACGACCTGGCCGTATGGGATGGCGAGCGCCCAGCGGATGAAGAGACCGCCAGCCAGGTTCTCCGAGGTCGCACAGCACCCTCAACGGATCGACATGCGTCCGGAGCTTCACGACGAATCGACGGTTGGTTCACTGTCACGGTTCGGCCACGGTATGTGTTGTACCGTCCGGGACATGACGGTCGACGGTCGCAGCGATCAGGCCAGAACGGATCTCGTGACGCCGTGGGCCGCGACATGCATCCTCGCCCGCTCCGACGGGACCAGCCTGCCCGCCGCGGTCCAGCGCGGAGTCGCCGCGGGACGGTGCGGCGTGTGGTGGATCTTCGTTGATCTGCGCTGCTAGGGCTGTGGGGCTGGAAACGCGACTACTTGACAACGCCCGGGTGCTACGACATTCTTGTAGTAATTGAACTAAGGCTAACCTTACGAAGGCGATGCGGGGGTGAGTGGTGGAGTAACCCTGCCGGGGCGGCAGGGCGGTGCTCAGTCGGGTCACTTTCCACCGTGAAGGAAGTCTCTGACCTGCGGACTTCCCTGTGGTGTGGTCGGCTGAGGCGTACTTGTCTCGGGTCCCAGGGTCGGGTCGCCTGACCTAGGCTGACTGCTCGTCTCGTGGCTGTCGCTCCCACGGTCGGAGGTTCCAGGCCGGGCTCGATGGCGGCGTCCGACGGCGGGCGACTCCGCGCGCCTCTGCTCGTCGAGCGGTGCAGGCCGACGTGTCTCGCCACGGCGGTCGCGTCGATGGCGTGGAAACCTGTGTCATCTGGCCGCGTTGCCATCCGCCGTTGTCGCGGCCGGCTGGCGAATGCCGGCCGTCGTTCGCGGCGTTCGACAGCGGGATTCGCGGCGCGTGATATAGGCGTCGATCCTGTCTTGTTGGATGGGTTTGTTGTGGGTATTCCGGTCGGCGGAGCGAGGGCGAGTTCTCCCGCCCGCATCTCGGTGGAGCATGCGCTCAGGAATCACTGAAGCGAGCATCGCTCTGTTCGGAGAGGCGCGGACCGTTCGCGCGTCCGCGCCCCAATTCCCTCCTCTGGAGCGCGTGTCGCGCGCCCTTGGACGTGGTAGAGCCGACGGTCTCCATCACAGAGATTAAGGACTCAGGGAAGATTTGTCGAAACGTGTAGGTGTCGGTATGACCTCTGTTGGCCTGCCCTGCGTGGCGGGTTCGACCGCGTTCTTCGTGCGTGAGCTGGCTCGGCATGGCGAACGCACCGCGGTGGTCACGGCGGAGGGGCAGCTGTCGTACCGTGAGCTGCGGACGCGGGTCGACGAGGCCGCCGCGCGGCTTGGCCCTGGACGTCGGCTGGTGTTGCTCGCCGCGGTCAACTCGCTCGATGTGCTCGTCATGTACCTGGCGGCGCTGTCCGCTGGTCATGTGGTCCTGCTGGCGCCGGGTGATGGTCCCGGCCCGGCGGCGTCGCTCGTCACGGCCTACGACCCCGACGTCGTGGTGCGCCCGGTCGGCGCGGCGGTCGAGGTCGAGCATCGACGCGACGGATCCGGCCACGACTTGCATCCCGACCTCGCCCTCCTGCTGAGCACGTCTGGCTCGACGGGCTCGCCGAAACTGGTTCGCTTGTCGTACGCGAACCTGCAGGCCAATGCCGAGTCGATCGCCGAATACCTCGAGCTGCGGCCGGAGGATCGCGCCCCGACGACGCTGCCGATGTACTACTGCTACGGACTGTCGGTCGTCCACAGTCACCTGTGGCGCGGAGCCGGCCTGATCCTCACTTCCCGATCTGTGACCGACCCGTGTTTCTGGGACCTCTTCCGGGCAGGGAAGGGCACCTCACTCGCCGGTGTGCCGTATACATTTGATCTCCTGGACCGCGTCGGTTTCGACCAGATGCCGCTGCCACATCTGCGCTATGTCACGCAGGCCGGCGGTCGGCTCCCGCCGGACCGTGTGAGGCGCTATGCCCGGCTTGGGCAGCGTGACGGCTGGGATCTCGTCGTGATGTACGGCCAGACCGAGGCCACCGCTCGCATGGCCTACCTGCCCCCGCGCCTCGCCGCGACCCACCCACACACGATCGGCATGCCGATCCCGGGTGGGTCGTTCCGGCTCGAACCGCTGGCCGGCGCCGGCCGCGACGACGGCCCGGTCGGCGACAGCGCGGACGGTCTCGCGGGGGCCGGCGGGGTGGCCGACGCCGTGGGGGAACTGGTGTACACCGGCCCCAACGTCATGATGGGCTACGCGGACTCGGCCGCGGACCTAGCGCTGGGCTCGACGCTGGACGAGCTGCGCACCGGCGACATCGCGCGCCGGACCGACGACGGTCTGTACGAGATCGTGGGGCGGCGGACCAGGTTCGCCAAGGTGTTCGGACTGCGTATCGACCTGCGCCGCGTCGAGGAAGTGCTCGCCACCGATGGGCTGAGTGCCTGCTGCGTGACCGACGACGCCGCGATCGACGTGGTGGTCGCGGGCCCCGCCGACCTGCTGCTCGTCCGTGGGCTGGTCGCGCGGACGTGCCGACTGCCGGACACCGCGGTGCGGGTCCATCTCGTGGACGCGCTGCCACGCCTGCCGACCGGCAAGGTGGACCTCGTCACGATGCGGAGGATCGCGCGTGCCGCGGCGCCTCCCGTGCCCGCCGCGCGGCCTGTGGCCGCCTCCGCGCACGGACGCGAGCCGTCGGACGTCGCCGCCGACGTGCGGCGACTGTTCGCCGACGTGCTGCGAAGCGACGAGGTCACCGAGGACAGCACGTTCGTGAGTCTTGGCGGCGACTCGCTGTCCTACGTCGACCTGTCGCTGCGCCTGGAAGATCTCCTCGGACATCTGCCCGCCAGCTGGCACACCACCCCGCTACGGGATCTGGCCCCGGCGGCCAGGCCGCGTCGTGGACGAAGCGCGTCCGTCGAGATCAGCGCTCTTCTGCGCGCGGTCGCGATCGTGTTGATCGTCGGTACCCATGCGAACACCTTCGACGCGATCGGTGGCCTCCTCGGCGGCGCTCACCTGCTGATCGCGGTCGCTGGCTACAACTTCGCCCGCTTCCACCTGACGTCTGCTCCGCGCTCGCGGCGGGTGCGCGGCCTGCTGCGCAGCACGGCCCAGATCGCCGTTCCGAGCGTCCTGTTCATCACGGCGCTCGTTCTCGTCATGGACGAGCACAACCTCGCCAACATCGTGCTGCTCACCAACGTGTTCGGACCGGACCTGGCCGGCCCGACCTGGGAGTTCTGGTTCATCGAGGCGCTGGTCCAGATCCTGCTGGTGCTCGCGGTTCTGGTCAGCATTCCCGTGCTGGACCGGGCGCAGCGCCGCTTCCCGTTCGCCGTCGCCATGGGGGCGCTGGCGGTCGGTCTCCTCACCCGGTTCGAGGTGGTCGTGCTGCCCGCGGGCCCACGCCATACGCAGACCTCGGTCGCCGTGTTCTGGCTGTTCGCGTTGGGCTGGGCCGCCGCCGCCGCGACCACGGTGTGGCGACGGCTGGCCGTGACGGCCGCCGCGACGCTGACCATCCCCGGCTTCTTCGCGGACGCGCGCCGGGAGGACATCGTGCTCGGTGGCCTGGTCCTGCTGATCTGGATCTCAAGCGTGCGCTGTCCACGCCCACTGCGGCGGCTGGCCGGCGTACTGGCCAGCAGCTCGCTCTGCATCTACCTGACTCACTGGCAGGTGTTTCCCCTATTGCAGGTCGACCACCCGGTCCTGGCGCTGCTGGCCTCGCTTGCCGTCGGCGTGGCGGCGTGGCGGCTCTGGTCGGGCGTGACGACGTTGTTCGGCCGGCTCAGGCTGCTCCCGCGCTCGTTCGTCCGGGCGGGCCGTCGCCCGGTGCCCCAGCCGCCGGGCGTCCCACCGGCGTCCTCCAGTCGAACGCGCCCGCACAAGCAACCGAAAGTGCGTCCAGCTGCCGCGCGGCTCGCGTGTGCTCGCCGCCGCGGCGGCCGCGGCGGTCGACCCGACGTTGAGCACCCACCGCCAGGCATGCTCCACGTCACCCATCTGGAATCGAAGGTAAGGATGGGTTAACTTAACTACTACAAGTTTGTAGCTGTCTGGCCTGTTTCGACGTGTTTGCGCGATGACGAAGATGACGAAGGAGTTCCATGCGTAAGGCGGGACGGATCGCGGCCGCGCTGGCGGCAGCCATCCTTGCGACGGGCCTGTCGGCGTGTGGGTCGGGTGACGGAAAGACGCTTACTCTGTACAACGCGCAGCACAAGGACCTGATGCAGGTCATGATCGATGCGTTCACCGAGCAGACCGGTATCAAGGTCGAAATGCGGTCTGGCGGCGACACCGCGTTGGCCAACCAGATCATCCAGGAGGGCGACAGCTCGCCCGCGGACGTCTTCGCCACCGAGAACTCGCCGGCGATGACGCTCGTCGACCGCGCTGGCGGGTTCAGCCACCTCGACGCGGCGACCATCGGCCAGGTGCCCGACCAGTACGTGCCGAGCACCGGCAACTGGGCCGGCTTCGCCGCCCGGTCGACCGTGTTCATCTACAACCCCAGCCAGGTCACCGAAGACCAGATACCGACCTCGATCATGGACCTGGCCAAGCCCGAGTGGCGGGGACGGATCGGCGTCGCGGCTGGCGGCGCGGACTTCCAGGCCATCGTCAGCGCCGTGCTCGCGGTGGAGGGGGAGCCCGCCACGGCCGAGTGGCTCGCCGGCCTCGACCACAACGCAAAGATCTACGACAACAACATCGCCGCGATGCGCGCCGTGAACACCGGCCAGGTTCCCGCCGCCGTGATCTACCACTACTACTGGTACCAGGACCAGGCGGAGTCGGGCGAGGACAGCAAGAACGTCAAGCTGCACTTCTTCCGCAACCAGGACGCTGGCGCGTTCATCAGCGTCTCCGGGGTCGGCATGCTCGCGGCCAGTGACCAGCAGGCCGAGGCGCAGCAGTTCGTCAGCTTCCTCACCAGCGACGCCGGGCAGAGGGTCCTGGTCGACAGCGGCGCACTGGAGTACGCCGTATCCGACAAGGTGCCCACCAACCCCGCCCTGACCCCGCTGGCGGACCTCGACGCGCCGACCATCGACGTCGGGAGTCTGAACGGCCCGAAGGTCGTCGAGCTGATGCAGAAGGCCGGCCTCCTCTGAGCAGCCTGCCGACGACGGCGGGAGCACGGGCACGGCGCGCCACGGTCATGGCGTACCCGCGCCCGCTGCTCCTGGCCTGCTCGCTCGTCGCGCTGCTGGCGGCGGTCCCGCTGCTGTTCATCATCGGGTACACGATCGACGTCGGGTGGTCGGAGACCTGGCGGCTGCTGGTCCGGCCCAGGGTCGGCGACCTGCTCGTCAACACCACCGAGCTGGTGGTCGGCGGCATGCTCGCCAGCGCCGTGCTGGGCACCGCGGCCGCGTGGCTGGTGGAACGGACGGACCTGCCGTTGCGGCGGGTGTGGCACGTGCTGCTCGCCGCCCCGCTGGCGGTGCCGGCGTTCGTCGTCAGCTACGGGTGGGTCTCGCTGACCCCAGCGGTCGAGGGCTACCGGGGCGCGCTCCTGATCGTCGTGCTCGCGTACTACCCGCTGGTCTACCTACCGGTCGGCGCCACGCTGCGCGGGCTCGACCCGGCGCTGGAGGAGTCGGCCCGCTCGCTTGGGCTCGGCTCGTGGCGGACGTTCGCCAGGGTCGTGCTGCCGCAGCTGCGACCGGCCATCCTGGGCGGATCACTGCTGGTGGGCCTGCATCTGCTCGCCGAGTTCGGCGCCCTCCAGATGCTGCGGTTCCCGACGTTCACTACGGCGATCTACGACCAGTACCGCTCGTCGTTCAACGGCCCGGCGGCGAACATGCTTGCCGGCGTCCTGGTGCTGTACTGCGGGGTGCTGGTCGTGACCGAGCTGAGCCTGCGCGGCCGGCACCGTTACGCCCGGCTCGGGTCCGGTGTCAGCCGTACCGCCGAACCGGCCCGGCTCGGGTGGCTCACCGTCCCCGCGGTGGCCGGTCTCGGCGCGGTCGTCGCGCTGGCACTCGGAGTGCCCCTCGCCAGCGTCGTCCGGTGGCTGCTGGTCGGCGCCTCCACGGCGTTCCCGGTCGGCGACCTGGCCACGGCGACGGCGACCGCGGCGGGTCTGGGACTGGCCGGGGCGCTGGCGACGGTCGCGCTCGCATCCCCGGTCGCCTGGCTCGCGGTGCGGCACCCCGGACGGATCGCCACGCTCCTTGAACGTAGTACCTACACGGCGAACGCGCTCCCGGGGATCGTGGTCGCGCTCACGCTCGTCACCCTGTCCCTGCGGGTGCTGCCGGCGGTGTACCAGACCACCACCCTGCTGATCATCGCATACGCGATCATGTTCCTGCCCAGGGCCATGGTGGCAGCGCGGGCCGCGATCGCGCAGGCACCGCCGGTCCTCGACGATGTCGCGCTCGCCCTCGGGAACTCCCCGATGCGGGCCTGGCGGCGCGTCACCCTCCCGTTGATAGCGCCCGGCATCGGAGCCGGCGCGATCCTCGTCTTCCTCGCGGTGGTCACTGAGCTCACCGCCACGCTGCTGCTGTCGCCGACCGGCACCGAGACGCTGGCGACCCAGTTCTGGAGCGAGACGAACGACATCGACTACGGCGCGGCCGCCCCGTACGCGGCGCTCATGGTGGCGCTGTCGACCCCGGCGACGCTCCTGCTCACCCGATCGGTCCGGAGAGGCCCATGAAAGCGCTCACCGTCAGCCAGGTGACCAAGCATTTTGGCGCGACGACGGCGCTCGCCGGCGTCGACCTGCACGTCACCGACGGCAGCGTGACGGCCGTGCTCGGGCCCTCGGGCTGCGGCAAGACCACGCTGCTGCGGCTGGTGGCCGGATTCGGCGACCCGGATGCGGGGACGATCGAACTCGGCGGGCGACAGGTGTTCGGCCCCGGTCGCAGCGTCCCCGCCCAGCGGCGAGGAGTGGGCTACGTCCCGCAGGAGGGCGCGCTGTTCCCGCACGTGGACGTCGCGGCCAACATCGGGTTCGGGCTGCCCCGCACCGAGCGCCGGGCCGGTCGCCGCGCCGCGAAACTGCTCGACCTCGTTGGCCTCGACGCGGGCCTGGCCCACCGGTTCCCGCACCAGCTCTCCGGCGGCCAGCAGCAGCGGGTGGCGCTCGCCCGCGCGCTGGCGCCCCGCCCCGCTCTCGTGCTACTCGACGAGCCGTTCTCATCCCTGGACGCCGGGCTGCGCCTGAGCACCGCCAACGCGGTCGTCGAGGCCCTGCGCGCCAACGGAACCACCGCGTTGCTGGTCACCCACGACCAGAACGAGGCGCTGTCGCTCGCGGACCAGGTCGCCGTGATGGCCGCCGGCCGCATCGCGCAGGTCGGCCCGCCGCGCGATGTCTACTCCATGCCCGGCGACCCGGTCGTGGCAGCGTTCGTCGGCGCGGCCGTGTTCGTGCCAGCCGTCGTCACCGGCCTCACCGCGTCCTGCGACCTCGGCACACTGCCGGTGGCCGCCGGTGGCGCCGAGGGCGCGGCGCGGGTGCTCATCCGGCCGGAGCAGATAAGGCTCCTCGGCCCGGCGGACGGCACCGACGGCGCCCACGACAGTGGCCGCAACGGTGACCTGGTCGGTGAGGTGACCGAGATCCGGTACTTCGGCCACGACGCGACGGTCCAGCTCCAGCTCACCCGCTCGGGTCTGACCGTGACGGCCAGAATCCCAGGCGACCAGCTCCCAAGCCCCGGCGCGCGGGTACGGCTGGCAGTGGCCGGCCCGGTGACCGCCTACTCCGCACCCGGGTGACCCCACCCGCCCGGTCCCTGAAAGCGTCCGGAAAGCGAACGCTGCCCACGCTGCGCGAGGGCTTCGCCCAGCCACCAGGTCTCCAGTCCCGACCAGCCGCCAAATGAACCATCCCGCGGAGTCTCCCCAGCCTGGCGATCGTGCGCAGCGACTACGCACGGGCCCGTCTCCCCAGTCGTCGAAGTCGTCGACACGCCGTCACATGCGACAAGCCGACCAGTAGTCGCGGCGCCCCGCCAGCACGATTTCCCCAGCGGCCTGATCGTCATGCAGACTCGGCCCACCAGCGCGGCAGGAGCTCCGGCACCTCCCAGGGGCCTTAGCCGAGGGGCCCGCAGATGGGATCAAGTGAGATGGTGGTGGCTTGAGGAATACCTCGCGCCCGAGTCGTTGATTCGTTCACAGTAGGCGGCGAGGGTCTGCAGGAACTCGTCGGCGCTTTGTCCAAAGACGAGACGACCGCGGGACGACCTGAGAGGCAGGCAAGTTAACGACACGCTCAAGCGCGGCAGGAAGTGAAGAGGACCCGCGGGGCTGCCGATCGGGACAGGATGCCGTCGACGGAGCGCTGGAGGGCTTTCACGACGGCCGGTACGTTCACGCGTACCAGTCGGCCGGCGTGCTTGACGACGCGCCCGCCGATGATCACTGTCTCGACGTTGCTTGTGTCCATCAGCATCACGACGGCGCCGGCTGCGTGGTTGACGGGGGCCGCGTTGAGCGCGAGCGCGTTGAGCACGAGGATGTCCGCCTGTTTGCCCGGAGTGAGGGAGCCGACCCGGTGGTCCAGGTGTGCCGCTCGTGCGCCCTCGATGGTGGCCATCCTGAGGATGTCCCGCGTGGTGAGCGGGTCTGAGTGGACGGGCTCGCCGGCGATGGCGCGCTCTTGCCGGCGGCTTCGCTGCAGCGCGTAGGCGGCGCGCATCTGGGTGAAGAGGTCGGTTGGGCCGAGGCTGACCGCGTCGGTGCTAAAACTCGGCTGTATTCCGTGGTCGAGGGCGGGCTGCATTCCTGGTAGGCCAGTGCAGAGCGTCTGTTCGACGAGATTCGACAAACTTACGTGGCCGCCGGTGCGAGCGATCGTGCGCCACGTGCTCTCCGCGAGGCCGGTGCAGTGGATGTAGGTGTTCCATGGCCCGGTGAGTCCGAGTCCGCTGAGCTTTTCTAGCTGCAGGCCGGTCGCCTCGTCGTTGACATGGGAGAACATGGTGAGGTCACGTTCGCGGGCTAGGCGCCAGTTCTGTTCGTCGACCGGCGAGCCCAGCGCCAGGGTCACGAGCTGGTCGTCCGAGCTGAAGTAGGTGTCGCGGAGGCGGTCGACGTCGGCCGGGTAGGCGTAGGACGGGTGGGCTCTGCTTCCGTGGGCCCTGGGCGAGTACGCGTAGACGCAGCGCAAGCCGGAGGCGATGAGGGCATCGGCGGCGGCGTCGGTGTGCTCGGGCGTTTCGGTGCACTGGGACGTGTCGACGACGGTGGTCGTTCCGGAGCTGATCTGTTCTAGGGCGCCGGCGTACTGGCCCCAGTAGATGTCCTCGGGCGTGTAGACGTGGAAGAACGCCTTGTCACCCTGACGAGACTGGCTGAAGTAGTCGTCGGACAGCGCGTCGGCCCAGTAGCCGCGCAGCGCGGTCTGGAACATGTGGTGATGCGAGTTGACGAATCCCGGCAGGATGATTCGCCCGGCGCAGTCGAGGGAGGGCGCGTCGGATGTGAGCTGGGGGCCGACTGCCTGGATCCTGCCGTCCTGGACCAGGACGTCCGCGGTCTCGAAGTCACCGACCCGCGGGTCCATCGACAGCACGAGCCCGTTGCGGAGAACGAACGGGTTGGCGCCTGAGCCGCCGAACTGCTCAGGATCGTTCATCTCTTCTCCATAAGTTGTACCGTGCCCTACCGGTCGGACTCGTGCCAATCTTTACCACGATGTGGCGATATACTTGGTCTCCGTGTACTCGAGCATTCCCTCGTGGCCGCCCTCTCGACCAAGGCCGCTTAGCTTGACGCCACCGAACGGTGCGCTCGGATCGGAGACGATCCCGCGGTTCAGCCCGACCATCCCGGTCTCGAGCGCCTCAGCGACCCGCATGCCCTCGGCAAGATCGGCGGTGTAGACGTAGGAGACGAGCCCGTAGTCCGTCACGTTGGCCGCGGTGATCGCCTCGTCTACCTCGGTGAATCGGACGATCGGGGCGACGGGGCCAAAGATCTCCTCACGCAGGAGATTGGCCTCGGCCGGGACATGGTCGACCACCGTCGGCGGGTAGTAGTAGCCCTCGCGGTCCGGGACTGCGCCGCCGGTGACGAGGGCGGCTCCGCGGCCGACTGCATCGGCCACGAGGGCACCCATCCTGTCCCGCGCCGCTTCGTTGACGAGCGGACCCAGCGTCACGCCGTCCTCGTACCCGGGGCCGACACGTAGCGACTCCATCCTGGCGGCGAAGGCGCGGGAGAACTCGTCGGCGACCAAGTCGTGAACATAGAAGCGGTTGGCCGCGGTGCATGCCTCTCCGCCGTTACGCATCTTCGCCGCCATGGCACCGGCGACGGCCCGGTCCAGGTCCGCGTCGGCGAGCACGAGGAACGGAGCGTTGCCGCCGAGCTCCATCGACGAGCTGAGGACACGGTCGGCCGCGGCGTGCAGGAGAGTGACACCGACCGCCGTCGACCCGGTGAAGGAGACCTTCCGCACGGCGGGCGCGGACAGCAGCCTGCTGACGACCTCGCCGGAGCGCTGCGCGGGCAGCACGTTCACCACCCCTGGCGGTACGCCGGCCTCGGCGAGCAGGGCGGCTGTGGCGAGAGCGGTCAGCGGCGTGTCGGTCGCTGGTTTCAGCACGACGGTGCAGCCGGCCGCGAGCGCGGGCGCTATCTTGCGCGTCGCCATCGCCGCGGGGTAGTTCCACGGGGTAACCAGAACGGCCACACCGATCGGCTCGCGTTCCACGACGACGCGATAGTCGCCGCTGGGGGCGACGTGGACGGTTCCGCCCAGCCGGACCGCTTCCTCGGAGTACCAGCGGAAGAACTCCGCGGCGTACGCGACCTCAGCCAGCGCGTCTGGGAGCGCTTTGCCGTTCTCCGCACTGATCAGAAGCGCGAACCACTCCTGTCGTTGCATCATCAGCTCGAAAGCGCGCCGCAGCAGCTCAGCGCGCGTACGAGGAGCGGTGCGCCGCCAGGAGCGCAGCGCCTCCTCGGCGGCGGCGACCGCGGCGATCCCGTCATCGGGGGTCGCGGAGGCGACCGTGGTCAGCGGTTTGGCCGTCGAGGGATCGATGACCTCGAGGGTGGCGCCGTCGCTCGCGTCGCGCCACTCACCGCCGATGTGCAGCCGCGTCGGCACCGCACTCAGCAGAGCATCCAGATCGTGGGGCATGTCTTATCGCTTTCCGCGCGCTGGCGCGCTCGCGCGGCTCCAGTCGCCGCCGCCCGAATCGCACACCGTCGCTGCTCAGACCGGCGCGTACTCGCCGGCGGTCACGGGGAGCTCGGGCACCGTGGGTGTCGGGTCCTCACGGCCGAGGGCGGACCATGCCGCGGCGACGATGTCGCGCGTGGACAGTCCGTACTTCCGGAACAGGTGCGGAGCGCTCTTCGCGCCCTCCGCGAAGGTGTCCTGCAGCCCGACGCGGCGCAGCGGACGGCCCAGCCCCGCGGTCGCGAGTGTCTCCGCGACGGCCGAACCGAGCCCACCGATGACGGAGTGGTTCTCCGCGGTGACGACGGCTCGTACGCCGCGCGCCACATCCAGCACTGTCGGACCGGGGAACGGCTTGAGGACAGGCGTGTTGACCACGGCGACGGACACGCCGGCGGCGCCGAGCACCTCAGCCGCCGCCAGAGCCGCAGGGATCATCATTCCGCAGGCGATCACGGCCACGGCGTCGCCTTCGGTGAGCACCTGCGCGTCTTCCAGCGAGAGGTGGTGTGGCTCGTCGAAGATGACCGGGATCTCGCCCCGCTTCAGGCGCAGGTACACCGGGCCGGGAAGGTCGACGATCGCCGCGACGGCGGCGCGGCTCTGGACCGCGTCGGCGACGTCGATCACGGTCATGCCAGGGATTGCACGCATGATCGCGATGTCCTCGATGGCTTGGTGGCTCGGCCCGCCGGGGCTGGAGACGCCGGGCATAAAGCCCACAATGCGCACGGGAAGTCGCGGATAGGCGATCGAGTTGACGATCTGGTCGTACGGCCGTCGGGTGGCGAACACACCGAAGGTGTGCACGAACGGGATCAGACCCTTGCGCGCGAGAGCGCCGGCGACGCTCATCATGTTGGCCTCGGCCATTCCGCCGTGGATGAACCGTTCCGGGATCTTCTCCTGGAACAGGTCGACCTCACACTGGCGCGTGAGATCACCCGACAGACAGACGATCTCTTCGCGTGCCGACGCCATGTCGACCAGCGCGGTGCCGTAGGGCTTGAGGACAGTGGGGTATGGCGGGTTACGCAAGACGGGCCTCCAGTTCGGCGATGGCCTCGCGCGCGAGGCCCGGCGGCAGCTTGATGAAGTGCCCGTCCGCGTCTGGCGGCAGGACGTCCAGTCCGGTCCGTGTCGAGGTCCGCGCGATGATCACGCTCGGCCGGTCGGCGTGCAGGGCGGCGGCGACCGCGTCGCCCAGGGCGTCGACGTCGTGGCCGTCGATGTCGTGGGTGTTCCAGCCGAATGCCGCCCACTTGTCGGCTACCGGTTCAAGTGTCGTGATCGAGCTGACCGGTCCGTCGACCTGCGAGTCGTTGGCGTCGAGCAGCACGACGAGCCGGTCGAGGTGGTGGTGCCCGGCGAACAAGGCCGCCTCCCACAGTTGGCCCTCCTCCAGCTCTCCGTCGCTTGCCACGACGTAGACGCGGGCATCGCTATCGCCCTTTAACCGGTTTGCGAGCGCGAAGCCGGCACCGCTGGACAGACCGAGGCCGAGGGACCCGCAGGTGAGGTCGACCGCGGGCGAGCGTTCCGTGCCGATCGCTTCGAGGGCGCTGTCGTCGAAGCCGTACGTGGCGAGCTGCTCTCGGTCGACGAGTCCGATCTGCGCGGCGGCGGCGAACACGGCGATGATGTAGTGACCCGGCGAGCAGACGAGCTGGTCCACGCCGGGGCGATAGGCCCGCAGGTACAACGTCGCGAGGAGCTCCGCCGAGGACAGCGCCTGGCCGAGATAGCCGAAGCCGTGCGGGGCTACCATGCGCACGGCTTCGAGCCGGAGGGCGTCGGCGAACCGGCGCACCTCGCTGGATTCCGCGGCGAGATGGGGCATGGGCACTCTCCTTGGACTACGTGGCCTTGCCGGGGTGTCGGGCGTGGCTGTGCGCTGCTACGACTTCGTGGGGAACTGGTCGGTTTCGGTTGGGAGCCCGGCGATCCTGGCCTGCTGGACGAACAGCGACAGGAAGTCCGCGTCGCGCAGCCCCGACCCGATGGCGCTTTGGATCAGCTGGTGTACCGACGCCGCCACCGGCATCGGGACCTCCAGGGCGCGCGCGGCGCCGAGACCGAGGTCGAAGTCCTTGCGCAACAGTTCGGTGGTGAAGGTCGGTGTCCAGTCCTGCGCGACCAGGTCCTTCGTCCGCTTGCGGACCCAGTCCGAACCCAGGACGGTGCCGTTCAGGAATTCCAGGAAGGCCGCGCGATCGGTGCCGCCCTTCTCGGCGAGGCTGGTGACCTCGACGAGCGCCTGAACCATGACTCCGAGGTAGAGGTTGTGGCAGAGCTTGACGAGGCGGCTCTGCTCCTCCTCCCCCGTCCACACCGCGACTTTCGCGATCTGTAGGAGATAGGGCGCGACGAGGTCGTAGGAGTCGCGCGGGCCGGACGCGACAATGCTCGCGCCGCCTGAGGCGACGACGTGCGGGTTGCCGCTCACCGGGGCGGCGAGGAAGGCAACTCCGGCCTTCGCCGCCCGCGCGCGCACCCACGCCGACGTCTCCATGGACACCGTCGAGCAGTCGACGAGGACCTTGAGCGCGGTCTCGGGCTCCTGCTCGTACGCGAGGAGACCGCCGGGCCCGGCGGCGACCTCCTCGAGATCCCTGGGAGTCGACACCATGGTGAACACGACGTCCGCCGCGCACAGGTCGGCGACAGTCTCGACCCGCGTCGCGCCCTTTTCGACCAGCGGGGCGGTCTTGGCGGCGGTGCGGTTCCAGATGAGCACATCGTTACCGGCGTCGATCAACCGGGCCGCCATCGCGGCGCCCATTCGGCCGGTACCGAGCCAGCCGAGCTTCGTCATGTCAGGTCCTCCTTCGTCCGCCCGGCCCCAGCCCGCCCGGACAGGCTCACTGGTCGGCCTGTCGGGCCTGGTAACCCGGCGGGGTCTTTTCGGCATAGCGCTCCGCGAACGTCCGGCCGTTCTTCATCTTGTCGGTCCACCTGGACTCGATGATTTGAACCGTGACGACGTCCGGCGGGCAGTCGAGGTTGTCCACGAGCGCGCGAGTGACGGCGAGCATCATGTTTCGCTTCTGCTCGTCCGTTCGGCCCTCGGCCATGTAGACGTGTACTTCCGGCATCTTTCCCTCCTTGGCGGACGCGGCATCGAGCATGCCCGTGAGGGCTCAGCCCCCGGCCGACGCCGAATTGCCGTCCTTGTCGAAGTTGTTGCGCCGCCCCTGCCGGACGTATTCCACGGTCGAGGAGATCGCCTCACGGCCGTGAATGCTCTTCTGCTTGGCGACGTGACCGAACATCTGGATTCCGAAACCGCCGTCCAGGTCGTCCACGATGCGCTTCTTCCACGGCCGTCGGACGATCTGCGTGGTCAGCCGCCGGGTGATGCGCGGCTGGCTCATGATGTGGTCGGCGATGACGAGGGCTCTGTCGATCAGCTGCTCACGAGGGAGCAGTTCGTTGACCATCCCCCACTCGAGAGCCGTGCGCGCGGAGATCGCCTCGCCGGTCAGCAGCGCATACGCGGCGCGCTTCACGCCGAGCAGCTCCTGGAAGCAGGTGTGGATCCCGTCCGCCGGCACGGAGCCGATGTCGTAGTGGAGGTCGAAGAGAGTGGCCTCCTGGGCGCACAACGTGATGTCGCACATCAGCACGATCTCGGTGTGGAAGCCCGGCCCGTTAAGGACACCGATGGTCGGGATCTCAAGGTCGTTGATGAGTGAGGAGACGTTGATACGACCGTCCTTGTAGGCGTACTCGTACGCCCAGTAGGGCATGTCGGCGTCCTCGAGCTCGAACCCGGACGGATCGGACTCCATCATGAAGTCCGGGCCCGAGCCGGCGAGGATGAGCACCTCGTTCTCCGGGTCGGCGCCGATCGTCTTGAGCAGCTGGCCGAGAGCGCGATGGTTCTGCACGCTGAGCTGGATCGAGCCGCCGCGGGTGTGCGCCCGCGCGACCAGCACCCCGTCACGGCGCTCCAGGTGGAAGAACTCCTCGAACGCGCGCCGGTAGTCGTCGAACTTCGGCGTGGGGACGAACTCCTGCAACGACATAAGGTCCTCGACTCACCAGTCGGCGCGCGGTGGCCGCGGAACGGGCTCAGCGACGCATGTGGTCAATTGGCTAGGCCAGTATCAAGCTCGACCCACTCCTCGTCAAGGCCCGTGGACCAGCAAAGCGATCGCCGGTTCGGCGTTGACAGCACGGGACACCCGGACGACACTCGCCACAACTGGCATGGCCACATGGCCAATCTTGATGGGAGCACCGACGTGCGGTATGCGCGAAGCGAGGCCAAGGAGGCGGCCCGCAAGCAGTTCACCGGCCTGTGGGCCGCCACCACCACACCGTTCACCACCGACGGTCGGCTCGACCAGGACGCCATCGCGGCGGACCTCGAGCGCCTGACCCGCGAGCTCCATGTCGGCGGGGTTTTCTGCGCCGGCGTCATGGGCGAGTTCTGGGCGCTGAGTGCCGACGAGCGCAAGGAGGCTGTAGAGGCGGTGGTGCGCGCGGCGAGCGGTGCCTGCCCGGTGCTCGCGCACACCGGTGACCACTCGGCCGCCACCACGATCGAGCTCACCCGGCACGCCGAGCAGATCGGCGCGGACTTCGCGGTGGTCATCAACCCCTACTACCCGCCGGCCTCCGCGGCGGGCCTGCGGGCGTGGTACCAGGAAGTGCTGTCGTCGGTGGATATCGGCGTCTGGCTGTTCGACACCAGCTACTCAGGCGTGACGCTACCCATGGATCTCATCGACGAGCTCGCGGACGTGGAGAACGTGTGCGGGATCAAGGTCGGCCACGACCACGCCCGCTATCTGGAGACCTTGGCGCGCGTCGGGGACCGCATCCTGGTCTGCGAGGCGAACGAGGCCACCTGGCTGGAGAACATCCGCGACCACGGGCAGACGGTGTACATGTCGTCGGCCCTGCCCTATCTGTTCCAGACAGCGAGCTCGCAGCCGATGCGGGAGTACACCGAGCTGGCTCTGGGCGGCGAGTTCGACAAGGCGGCCGAAGTGGCCGCGACACTCGAACCGCTGCGCGCCCTCGGGTCGAAATGGCTGCACGGACAGTGGGTTCGCGACCGGATCCTGCCGATTCCGTTCATCAAGGCGTGGGCCGGCCTGCTGGGGATGTCCGGTGGCGACCCGCGAGTGCCGCTGCTGCCGCTGACCGACCGGCAACGCGCCGAGCTCACCGCTGACCTCGCCGCCGCCGGCCTCATCTGAGGACATGATGCGCCTCATCGAGCACTGGATCGACGGCAAGTCGTTCACGGGAACCGGCGCCGCCGCCGGTGACGTCACCGACCCCGCCACCGGCGACGTCACCGCCCAGGTTGGCCTGGCATCGAAGGACGACGTCGAGGCCGCCGTCGGGTCGGCCCGCGACGCCTTCCCGAGCTGGGCCAGCACATCACTCGCCCGGCGTACGCGGATCCTGTTCCGATTCCGTGAACTGTTGAACGACCGCGCCGACGAGTTGGCCGCGATCATTACCTCCGAGCACGGAAAGGTACTGAGCGACGCGGCCGGCGAGGTGGCCCGGGGACAGGAGGTCGTCGAGTTCGCCTGCGGTATCGCTCACCTGCTCAAGGGGTCGTTCACGTCCGCGGCGTCGACCGGGGTGGACGTGCATTCGATTCGCGAACCCCTCGGACCGGTGGCGATCATCGGGCCGTTCAACTTCCCGGTGATGGTCCCGATGTGGTTCTTCCCGGTGGCCATCGCGGCCGGGAACACCATCGTGCTCAAGCCCAGCGAGAAGGTCCCCAGCGCCGCGATGTGGCTGGCCGAGCTGTGGCGCGACGCGGGGCTTCCTGACGGAGTGTTCAACGTCGTGCACGGGGGCAGGGAAGCGGTGGACGCGCTGCTGCGCCACCCCGACGTGCAGGCGGTGTCGTTCGTGGGCTCGACGCCGGTGGCGCGCCACGTCTACGCGACGGCCT
The DNA here is from genome assembly GCF_032027725.1 of Pseudofrankia coriaricola. Taxonomy (NCBI): domain Bacteria; kingdom Bacillati; phylum Actinomycetota; class Actinomycetes; order Frankiales; family Frankiaceae; genus Pseudofrankia; species Pseudofrankia coriaricola. The sequence goes on from NZ_JASNFO010000076.1 coordinate 31,536, forward strand.
CAGCGGAGGGCAAGCGGGTTCAGGCATTCGGCGGCGCGAAGAACCACATGGTGGTGCTTCCGGACGCCGACCTGGACCTCGCCGCCGACCAGGCGGTCAACGCCGGTTATGGCTCTGCCGGCGAGCGGTGTATGGCCATCTCGGTCTGTGTGGCGGTCGGTGACTGCGCCGACGCGCTCGTGGCGAAAATCCAGGAGCGCACGCGGGCGCTGCGGACCGGAGACGGCCGCCGCGCCTGTGACATGGGGCCGCTCGTCAGCGCAGCGGCACTCCACCGCGTCCGGTCCTACATCGACGCGGGCCTCGCCGCCGGTGCCCGGCTCGTCGTCGACGGCCGCGACGCCGAACCAGACGCCGACGGCGCGGGGTTCTTCGTCGGGCCCAGCCTCTTCGACGACGTGACGCCGGACATGAGCATCTACCAGGACGAGATCTTCGGGCCCGTCCTGTCCGTCATGCGCGTCCCGTCGTTGGATGACGCCCTTCGCCTCGTCAACGCAAATCCCTATGGAAACGGCACCGCGATCTTCACGAACGACGGCCGCGCGGCTCGACACTTCCAGAACACGGTGCGCGTCGGCATGGTCGGCGTCAACGTGCCGATCCCCGTGCCGGTGGCCTACTACTCCTTCGGCGGCTGGAAGAACTCGCTCTTCGGCGACAGCCACGCCCACGGCACCGACGGGGTGCATTTCTTCACCCGGGCCAAGGTCGTCACGAGCAGGTGGCCCGAGCAGAACACCGGCGGCGGGGTCGACCTGGTCTTCCCCCGCAACATCTGATCGACTTCGCAGTCTTGGTTCACCCTCATCGAAAGGTTCGACGACGATGTCTGACATCACGCCTGCCAGCGGCGCGCGGTATCCCCGCGAGATCCCGATGCCGGCCGGCTCGGGACCGGAGAGCATCGTGATCGCCGAGGGCGCACGGGCCTACGTTTCGTCCTTGAAGACCGGCGCGGTCTTCCTCGTGGACCTCGAGCACGGTACACACGAGACCTTCATGCCGCCGCTGTCTCCCACCGGCGTCGGTATGGCGCTCGACGCCCGAGGACGGCTGTTCGTCTGCGGCGGGATCGACGGGTCGCTGTCCGTCGTCGACACCGCCAGCCGTAGCGTGATCACCCGCTACCAGCTCGGCCAGGACAGGACGTTCACGAACGAGCTGATCCTCACGCCCAGCGCCGCCTGGGTCACCGACTCGTTCGCGCCCGTCCTCTACAAGCTGCCGTTCGGTCCCTACGGTGAGCTGCCCACCGACGACGACGTCGTCCGGATTCCGATCACCGGCGACCTCGTCTACCAGTACGGCGAGACCTTCGCGGAGAACTTCAACGCCAACGGCATCGCTCCCACACCGGACCGCGCCGCGATCCTGGTCGTACAGACCAACACCGGCAAGCTGTTCCGGATCGACCCGGAAACAGGCTCCGCCACGCTGGTCGACCTGGCCGGCGATGACGTCGCGTGGGGGGACGGCCTCGTCCTCGAAGGCCGGACCCTGCACGTCGTGCAGAACCTCGCGAACACGGTGGCCGTGATCGAACTCGACCCGGCCGGTACCAGCGGGAAGATCGTCGACCGGTGGACGGATCCCGCGTTCGACACGCCGACCGCGATGGCGCGGTTCGGGGACAGGTTCTACCTGTCGAACGCCCGCTTCACCACCCCCGACGCGGAGACCGCCGACTTCAGGCTGATCTCCATCCAGCGCTGAACGACTGCCGGACTGAAAAGGCCGGGCGCTACGCGCCCGGCCTTTTCAGCGACCCTTTTCATCGTCGCCTCAGACCGGCGATCGCAGCCTCAGGTCCCAGGTGGGATGATAAGCGTCGGTCATGAAGTTGCCTTCGAGGCCGCTCAGCGGGACCGGCCCGCGGGGCGGCCACGGCGCATCGCCCGACGCGCCGCTTCCAGGTGTTCAAGCATGACTTCGTGGTGCCGCAGGACGGCCTGCTCGGCAGCGTGCGGATCACGGCTTTCGACCGCGGCAGCTATCGGCTCGTGCAACGCCATCTGCTCCTCCGGATCGGAGTTGCGTAGCCAAGCCGGTACGTTCTCGGTCTGAACCCAGTTGTTGAACTCATACGACAGGATCGCCGTGTGTACGCTCTCGTACACTGCGGCGACATAAGGGTTCCCGGAGCTGCGGACGAGTGTCGCGTGGAACACGGTGTCGGCCGCGATCCATTCCGACGGCCGCCCTACGGACGCGCGCAGGCGTTCCAGTGCGACGACGATGTCGGCGTGCTCGTCCCGGGTGAGCTCCGGCTCCCGCGACGCGGCCTCCTTCACGCCCAGCGACTCGAGCCACAGCCGCAGCTGCATCAGGTGGCCCAACGACTGTTCGTCGAGATCCAGCATCAGGTGGACGGACGCCGCCACCATCGTCTCCGGCCTGCGCAGCACGTAGGCGCCCGATCCGCGGCGAACCTCCACCAGACCCATAAGTGACAAGGTCCGAAGCGCCTGGCTCACGGTCGGCCGGCTCGCTCGAAATCGCTCGGCCAGCTCCCGTTCCGACGGAAGGCGCGCGCCCTCGGCGACCTTCTCGGTGATGATCAGGCGCCTGATCTGGTCGGCCAGCTCGTCCGAAAGACGCGCGACCGAGAGCGGCTCGATGCCCCGCAGGTCGATCGTCGCGCGACGCGACGACTCGACCGACGAGTCACGACTGGACGCAGGCATCGAGCTCGCCCTCCCGGCCTTCGACAGACATGACTACGAGTCTAGCCTCGCGGCCAGGTACTGGTAAATCGGCCAGTCCACCTTGCCAGTCGAGCCACCGAATGCCCGCGATGCGCGCACGGCGGTCCCGTGGGCACGACGGCGTCAGGAGTCGATCACGGGAGCGTCGGCCACTGCCCGGGTGAACCGGGGCAGCGCCGCGGTGCCGACGGCAAGCATGGCAGCGATCCCCATCTGCACATACGCGACGGTGGCGAAGGCATGCGAGATGTCGTGCGGCGCCAGTGTGAGATAGAGCGTGCCGAGCGTGGCCACCCCGAGAGCGAGTCCGCTCTGCTGCAGGGTGATCAGCGCCCCACTGCCGATACCGCCCAGGTGGGTCGGGACGTCAGCCAGCACGCTGCGGAACAGGCCGGCGAACAGCATCGACTGTCCGGCGCCGGCGAGGGCGAGCGGCACGGCCGTGACCCACAGGCTGACGTGCGGCCAGCCGTGCACGAGCACGGCGACCAGCAGGGCCAGGCCGATGAGCTGGACGACCGCGCCGGTCGACATCGCGGCCCGGCCGAAGCGGCCGATCAGGTGCGGGGCGAGCAACGATCCGGCGAAGAACGCGCACGCCATAGGCACAACAGCCAGACCGCCGTGCAACGCGTCCGCATGCAGGCCGTTCTGGACGGTCAGGGCGAAGGCGAACATGAACGCCCCGAAACCCATGCTGAACAGCAGCACCAACGTCAGTCCGCGAGCCATCGAGGGTAGGCGCAGCAGCGACGGCGGCAGCAACGGGACCTCGCCGCGCCGCTCGGCGCGCGTTTCGACCCAGCAGGTGGCGACGGCGAGGACAGCCGCGAGCGTAAGCATCGACCAGGTCCACCAGGGCCAGCCCAGCGAATGACCCTCGGTCAGCGGGACGAGAAGTGCGGTGAGGGTGGCGGCGAACAGGATCGTGCCCCGCACGTCGATGCCGACGGGGTGGGGCGAGCGCGTGGCGGGCACGATCCGGGCCGCCACGAGCAGGACGATCAGCCCGACGGGCACGTTGACAAGGAAGATTGGCCGCCAGGACGTTCCGGCGATGTTGGCGGAGACCAGCAGTCCGCCCACCACCTGTCCGACGACCGAGGCGATACCCGAGGTCGCACCGTAGAGGGCGAGGGCGCGGGCCTTGCGTTCCCCGTCCAGCACATGATGGAACGTCGCCAGCACCTGCGGGACGAGGAGGGCCGCGGCGCCGCCCTGCACGATCCGGGCCCCCACCAACACCGCCATCGTCGGCGCGAGCCCGCAGGCCAGGGAGGCCAGGACGAAGGCGACAAGAGCCCCCAGGAACAGGCGATGCCGACCGTAGCGGTCACCGAGCCGACCTCCAAGTACCAGCAGGGCCGCATAGGCGACGCCATACGCGGCGATCACCAGCTGCAACGAGGAGGCCGACGCGTGCAAGGACGAATCAATGCTGGGCAGGGCGACGTTGGTGATGAAAAAGTCCATGATCGGCATGAACGCGCCGGCCAACAGGATGAACACGCCGAGTGGGTGCAGCCCGCCGGCGCCGGCCGCGGCCCGCGGGGAGATCAGCGCGGGTTCGGCCGAACGTGATGGGGAGACTGTCGTCACAAGACCTCCAAGCCAGACGCCATCAGATATTGATGGCCAGGAACTTATGAATGATCGTCAGGGGATTCCGCGATCACGGTGTTGGTGGAGAGACGAAACCCGCTCGGCGACATCAGCCATCACGGGCTCCATTCGATCTCGTCGCCGATCGGCATCCTGTAACGACCATCGGATCGCCGGCCCTTATGCGTCCAATGCCTCTTTGCATCACGTCTCATAACCCGGAATCATGGGTGGCATGGACCTGCAGGTGTTGCGCTGGTTTCAGGCCGTCGCGGACGGCGCCACCGTGACCGACACCGCGGACCGCGCGCACCTCACCCAGCCCGGGCTGTCCCGTGCCCTCGCCCGGTTGGAGCGCGAGGTCGGGACGCCGTTGCTCACTCGGGTCGGCCGCGGGCTACGGCTGACTCCGGCTGGTCGGATGTTCAAGGCCCACGTGGACCAGGCGCTCGACCACTACGACCTCGGCCTGCGTTCTGTCGCCGACTTGGTCGACCCCAACCGGGGCGTCGTTCCGTTGGCATTCCTGCACACGCTCGGCAGCTGGCTGGTGCCGCCGCTGGTCGGCGGCTTCCGTGGCAGCTACCCACTGATTCGCTTCGAGCTCCACGAGCAGGGTGAGGCCGGGCTGCTGGGCATGCTGCTCGACGCGGGCGTGGATCTCGTGTTCACCAGCGATGACCCTGTCCATCCACAGGTGTGCTGGCGACGGTTGCTGATCGAGCCGTTGCGGCTCGTCGTGCCCGAGCGTCACCGCCTCGCCGGCCGGAAACGGATCCGGCTGGCCGAGATCGCGGGAGAGGCGTTCATCCTGCCGCGTAAGGGCTACGGGCTGCGCACACACACCGAGCGGCTCTGCCGCGAAGCCGGCTTCACCCCGCGAGTGGCCTTCGAGGGCGAGGACGTCGACACCCTGCGCGCCCTCGTCACCGCGGGGCTCGGGGTCGCGCTGCTGCCGCCCTCGCGGACGCCGCATTCGACGGCCGACGGCATCCAGGTGTCCCTGCCTCATCTGCACATCACCGATGTCGACTGCACCCGGGACATCGGCCTCGCCTGGCTCCTCGACCGGCTGCTGCCCCCGGCTTCAGCATCATTCCGCGAGCACGTTCTGCGATCCACACCCACAGTGACCCCGAGCAGCTACCTCACCCAACGAACCGCAGATGTTCCTGCGCCTCGTCCGGCCCAGGAGGCCAAGGTCTGACCTCGGTCGAGGCGCCCGCGGCCCTGGGCGGAACGCCGTTGCACTGTCACCGCCTACGACATCGCCGCCGGCGCGGCGGGGAGCATCGCCTGGTCGGCGGCGATCGTGGATGCCGCGAGCCTGCGCACGGACTCGCTGACCGGTCCGAACGCGTCGACCGGCAGCGCTCGAAGATCCACGTCCTGGCCGCCGGCAACGGTGACCTGCCGGCGGCCTGGCGCGCGCCCCTACCAATCGGCTTCTTCGGTGACCGGCCGGCTCACGTGGCGACTTGTGGTGCCGGCCGCCGTCTCCAGGATCGGATGTTCCACCGTTCTGCGATTCGGCCGAATCCTTCGACCGCGACGGCCAGGAGGATGAGGACGCCGAGCGTCACCTGCTGGTAGAGCGGGTCGAGTCCGAGCAGGTTGTAACCGTTGCCGATCAGCGCGAGGAAGAGGATTCCAAGGACGGAGCGCCACACCGCGCCCTCCCCTCCCAACATGCTCGTGCCGCCGACCACGATGCCCGCGATCACGGTGAATGTCAGCGTGTCGCCGCCGTTGGTGGCCTGGGCGCTCAGCACCCGTGACGAGTCGATCAGTCCACCAAAGGCGGCTGCGCCGCCGCTGATGGCGAACGTGGCGACGCGAATCTGCGTCACGCGCAGGCCGGCGAGTCGAGCGGCATTGATGTTGCCACCGACCGCGTAGATGTGCCGGCCGAAGGACGTGGCCCAGAGCGCCGCACCCAGAAGGCATGCCACCAGGAGTGTCAGCCAGGTCGCCGACGTGACGCTGAAGATCTGCGTCCTTGCGAGGTCGCCGTAGGCCGAGCGGTGATAGAGCGTGATGCTGTCGCCGGAGGTGATAAGAGAGGCGATGCCCGAGACCACGAACGACATGGACAGCGTCGCGATGAGCGGGTTTATCTCGAAGATCGCGACGATGACGCCGTTGAGCAGGCCGACGAGCACGCCCACGAGCACGCCCACGAGTAAGGCGAGCCCGATGTCGCCGTGCTGCGCGAGGCGCGCGGCGACGACCGCCGAGAGCGCGTACACGGCGCCGACGGACAGGTCCAGCCCGCCGGCGACGAAGACCAGCGTGCCCGCGCAGGCGATGACCAGTAGCGCCGACTGCTGGTCAAGGAGGTTGAGCAGGTTCACCTTCGTCGCGAACGGCTTGCTGGAGATGGCAAGCGCGATGAACAGAATGATGAAGGGGATCAGAATGCCAGATCTCCGCAGTCCTCGAAGCATGTCACTCTCCGTCGCGCCTGATCGTGTTGCGTAAGGACGGGTGTGGTTGACCGGCTCCGCGCCACGCAGAGTCGGACTCGGCCTCCTGCGTGTTCGTCAACGCGGCCGTGAGGATTCGGTCCTCGCGGATCTCGTCACCGACCAGCTCGGCGGAAACCTCGCCGCGGCACATCACCAGGACCCGGTGCGAGAGGCCGATGAGCTCTTCGCGCTCAGATGAGATCAACAGAATGCCCACGCCCTGTTCGGCCAGTCCGTGCAGCAACCCGTAGATGGCCGTCTTCGCGCCGATGTCGACGCCTCGGGTCGGCTCATTGGCGATCAAGGCCAGCGGTCTGCGCATGAACGCCCGAGCGAACAGGACCTTCTGCTGGTTGCCGCCAGACAGCGTCGACACCGGCCTGCGTTGCCGGTCCGGCGGGACGTCCAGTGTGGACAGCACCTCGGCGATGCGTTGTGTCTCGGCACGTCGGCGCACCACGCCCAGGCGGCTCACGTCGGCGAGTGAACTGATGCTGACGTTCTCCACGATCGGCCTGGTCAGGAACAGCCCGTCGTCTCGCCGCGATGCCGGGACCATGCTCAACCCGTGGGCGAGCGCTCGTCTCGGGCTGGGCCGGCGGACCGGTTCGCCTCCGATGAACAGCTTTCCGGACGACATCTTGAGCTGGCCGAACAGCGCGCGTGCGAGCTCTGCGCGACCCGATCCCTCTAGCCCAGCCAACCCGAGGATCTCCCCGGCGCGTACCTCGACGGACACGCCGCGCACGCCGGGCGCCACGATGTTCTCGCCGCCCAGGACGACCGGCGCGGTGGCGGGGGCCGGTCGTTTCTCCGGAAACACCGTCGATAGATCGCGGCCGAGCATCGCCTGGATCAACGACGCTTCGGTCTCCGCACTCGCCGGACCGGTCCGCACATGCTTGCCGTCGCGCAGGACCGTCACCGTGTCGGCGAGCGCGAGCACCTCCTTGAGGAAGTGAGTCACGATCAAGACGGTCGCCCCGCGTGCCACGACGGAACGGATTGTCCTGTGCAGCACGTGGGCTTCCTGCTCGGTGAGCGCCGCGGTCGGTTCGTCCATCACGATGAGGTCGGCACGCCGGGACAGCGCCCGCAGGATCTCGACCTGCTGCTGTTCGCCCAGCCGTAGCGAACTGACCTGCTGGAAGCCATCGAGCCGGAAGCCGGACTCGTCGCTGATCATTTGCCACCGCCGCCGCAGTTCGCGGCGGCGTACCAAGCCGCATGCGTGCGGCTCGGCACCGAGGAACACGTTGTCCTGGACGGCGAGGCCGGGCACGAGCGAGATCTCCTGCTCGATCGTGGCGATGCCGTGGACGAGGGCGTCCCGCGGAGAGCGCATCGAGACAGTTCGGCCGCCGATGGCGACCTGGCCCTGATCAGGCTGGATGACACCGGCGATGATCTTTCCGAGCGTCGACTTCCCGGCACCGTTCTCGCCGACCAGGGCGTGGACCGTGCCTGGCTCGATCCTGAGCGTCACGTCGTTCAGTGCCCGGACCGCACCGAACGTCTTGGAGATCCCGATGACCTCAAGGCCTGCGAACGAGCGCCGCGGGGCCTCGGCGGTCTCGACGACGTCGATCCTCATCCGCTCCACTCACCCGTGAACTTGCCGACGTTGGACGTGGTCGCGAGCCCGCCGTCCGGCAGGTCGGCAGCGGGGTTGCGCCCTCCGCTGACGACGTTCTGCCGAACTGCCTTGACGAGGGCTTGGACCGCGACGCGAGCGGTTGTCGCGGGCAGCGTCGGGACGTCGCCGAACCAGACACCTTGCCGCACCTGCTGCAGGCCGGCGACGCTCCCACCCAGACCGATGATCTTCACCTGCTGTGCTTTGTGGGCCGCCACCACGGCCTGCGTCGCGCCCTGCATGCCTTGATCCGAGCCGACCAGAACGTGGATGTCGGGATGGGCCTGGAGCATCGTTTGCGCCGAGGCAAGCCCGCCGGCCGCGCTGAACTTGTGACCGCCTCGACCGGGGCCGGCGTCACCGCCGGCGGTCAGAGGCCGGGACGGGCTGCCATATTGGCTATGCCACATTGCCGCCGAGTGTGGGACCACGTCATCGCGCCGTCAAGCCTCGGAAACCTGCCGGCCTCTGCGCTCCAGCAGCAGGAGCAGTACTTACAGGCAGCCGAAGAGGTCGGTTGGGCGGCCTGTTGACAGGGCGTCGAGGCTTTGCTTGGGTACTGATTGGACTGGCCACCTGGCCAAAGCTACTGGAGCTTGAGGAGATCAGATGCGCAGAGTGATCGTGGCGAACGTCAACGGAGTCAGCCGCGTGGTCGACGACAGTGCGCCGCCGAGGTCCAGACAGGCCGTGCACACCCCGGGGTTCTCCAACACGCTCCTGTGGTCGACTCCCCCGAACGCTTCGACGGAGTACGACGGGACAGACCCCACCCTCTCCGCGGGAACCTTCGTTCCCGCACCTGGCGGCTCCTCCCTGCTGCTCCTGACCCTTCCGCCCCTGGCGGTGTTCCAAGATCCCGGGTTCGACCGAGAAGCCGCCGCGGCGGAGCATCCGCTGATCTCTCCGGGCATCTACGAGCTGATGGAGCCGGACAACCCCGGTATGCATACGACCCCGTCGGTCGACTACGACTTCTTACTGGAGGGAAAGTTGACCTTGGAGCTGACCGCCGGTGAGGCTGAACTGAACGCCGGAGATGTCGTCGTCCAGATCGGCACCCGCCACGCGTGGCGGAATCGCTCCAACCGAGTCGCCAAGCTGCTTGTCGTGTTCATCGGCGCGACCGGTACGGCCTGAATCGTCAAGGGCACCCAACCCGCGCGGCGACCGACTTCGCCTACCTGGTTCGGGGCGTTCCCCTACAGGACCGTCGGGCCGGGCTCCAGCGCGCGCAGCCCGCCACGCCGGACGCGAAGCGCTAGCCCCCCTTGGCCGCCGCAACGCCTGTGCCCACGCCGCCGCCGAGCAGGGACTGGTTCGGCAGGGACCTGGCGCGGTGGCGGTTGTCCTCCACACAGGAGCACCGATCCGACACTCACAGATCACAAAGCGACAGCTGGGACTAACGCTCGTGGATGGCGCCGTCGCCACCACCGCCTTCCTGGAGTGGCTGCATCAGCGCCGGCATCGGGGCCGGCCCACCCAGCAGAGCGCGGTCCATGCGTGCACAAGCAAGCTGTAAGCTGGGCGGCATGGCAGACGATGACGGCGTCGTTCCGCTTCGCCAGGACGAAGAGGCGGTGATCCGGGCGCTGTTGCCCGCGATCGCGGCAATGATGCGGGCATTTGATGCGGATCTGGACCGTATGCAGCGTATGGCGCACACCGAGTACGTGGTCCTGATGTTCCTGTCCGAGGCGCCCGAGCGAACGCTACGGCTCAATGACCTCGCTGCCCGCTGTCACAAGTCGCTGAGCGCGGTAAGCCGCGCGGTGGGTCGACTGGAGGCGCAGGCTCTTGTTCGTCGGTCGCTGTCCCTTGATGACGGTCGTGGTCGCGAAGCGGTCTTGACCGAGGCTGGGCTCGCTCGTCTTGATGAGGCGCGGGCCACTCATGTCGAGAGCATTCGGCGCCATCTGATCAACCACCTGGAGGGCGTCGACCTTGGCGCCCTGTCCCGGGCTCTGGAGCACATCGCCGATGCTGATAGTTCCGCGAAGCTCCCGAAGCGAGCGACGTCCGCTCGGTAGCACTCTGACACCGACTCGCTAGGCCCAGCGGACCGCGGACTGACGCCCGAGTCCCCGTGAACGCACGCTGTAGCTAAGAAATCGCATCACGCTACTGTGGCGGAGGCCATAGCTAGCCATTCTCGCGGCGGTGTTATGTTTGCTCGCGCAAGCAAGTTACTGCCTAGGCGCAACTCACCGAGCTCGACCGGAGACACGCGAATGGAAACCAGTCGGCCAGCAGGAAACGGCACCTCACGACGGACGTTGTTCCGCCAGGCCACGCTCGCCGGAGCGGGGATTGCCGCAGCCACGCTTCTCCCCGCGGGGAGCGCGTCGGCCGCCGGCACCCGGGACGGCCTCACCTTCCCCGGCGTCGATATCGTCATCGATGCCTCGCACGCCACTGAAGACGTGGTTGTGTTGGTCCGGGAGTACCTCACTCGCAAGAGCGCGCACAGTCCGGATGCGACGATGTCATTCTTTTGGCGCGATCCACTCACGTACATCGATGCGGTGCTGGGGTGGTCCTGGTATGACTGGGACTCCTTGCGGACATCTTTGGGCCAGTTCATGCCGAACTGGCCCAAGGACGGCAAGTCGTATCCCACACGGATACTGGGCGATGCGACTAGTGCCCTAGTTTTCTTCACCGATACCGCCGGCCTGTTCGGACCGTCCGAGATCCGGACGGTCGGTGTCATCAATTTCGACGACCGCAAGATCACACGTCAAATCGATTACTGGGACGGCCGGCATTTCGGGATCTCCGACACGCTGGGGCTGAAAGTATCCTCGGACAAGTTCCCGACGGACTTCCGGGAGTCGACAGTCGGAGAAACCGCGGCGCTCGGCATGAAGAACGTCACGTACCAGCTCGCCGGAGCCCTGCGAGACGGCGACGGAGCGCGCGCGGCGCAACTTTTCGCGCCTGGCGCCATTTTCGAGGACGTTCCAGCGCACGTGCAGCTTGTCGGCCCTCGGAGTATTGGCTCCTATCTGGCCAACGCCATCTCCCTCTTGCCGTACACCGGTCGCGGCACGGTCGTTCGACATGTCGTCGGCGGCGCGGTGGGCGGGGGCTACGAATGGACTTCCGCTGATAACCCTGTTCCTCGCGGCGTCGTCGCGCTCGAGTTGGACCTCTGGGGAAAGATCACCCGCCTTACCGCGATGTGGGACGGCTCGCTTGTCGACGACTCAGCGTTGATCTCGCTGGGCCAGAAGGCGGTCGAACGCTGAACGTTGCGCCCATCCCAGAATGGTCGCCGCGAATCGTGTCCGCCTCACGCCCAGTTGACGCCGGACTTCGAGCCCGGCTGTCGCGTCACTCGCGGCCTCCATTTAACGATCTTCAGCGGTCTTGATCGCCAGCGAGTTTTGGCCTGTGTTCGGAGTGTTGGCGGCGAAATTCGGGGAGCAGGGCGAGGAGCAGCAGTGCGCTGGCGGTGCAGGCGAGGCCGCCGGAGACGACGGAGATGGCATCTGAGAACGCGGTCGCGACGGTGCCGGCCTCGAGGTCACCGAGGCGTGGTCCGCCGGTCACGACCGAGATTTGTAGGCCGGTAAGCCGGCCTCGCGGGGTGTCGGGGGCCGAGAGCCGTTCTGATGTAGGACGTCCCGCAGCACAGGTTCTCGACCTCGACCGGGCTGTCCTGGCATGGTCGTTGCGGCCCGTCGACCGGACCGACGGTCGCGTCCGGGCGCGTCGGCCAGGCTGAGCCACCAGGCAGGCGCTTTCCCCCACCCGATCATCGCCAGCGAGACCGGGTTCGGAGCGTTCTCGAAGGAGCCGACAAGCGACGCCTCATCGAGCGCGACCGACGCGGCGCTTCCTGACCGCCGAAAAGTGCGCGCACATGCCGCTCTGCGCACGTTGGCCGGGTGTAGCCACCTGGGTCCTTGCTGATGCCGCGGTGGGATGAGGGCGAGCGGCTTCCTGGTGGCGCTCGCCGCAGTGTGGCTTGCTGCCGGTGACGGCCACTGGGCGCTGGAAGTCCCTGGCGAGGTGAGTCCGTTTAGAACCGCCCGGTAATCGCGCTGGAGAGGGATGTGTGGCGCGGGTCGTTCACATATCGTCTGGCCCTGTGAGGCACCAGGTTGTAGACGCCCGGGGGACGAGGATCCACTGCGTCGAGGAAGGGTCCGGTCGGTTGGTGCTGTTCGTCCACGGGTTCCCCGAGTCGTGGTACTCGTGGCGTCACCAGTTGCCAGCGATCGCCGAGGCTGGGTTCCGGGCCGTGGCAATCGACGTCCGAGGGTACGGGAGGTCCTCCGCCCCCGTCGAGGTCGAGGCGTACGGGATGCTCCAGCACGTCGGCGACAACCTCGGGGTGGTAGAGGGGCTCGCCGGCCGGGGCTCACCGGCGATCATCGTCGGCCACGACTGGGGGGCGCCGATCGCCGCCCACTCGGCCCTGTTGCGACCGGACATCTTCACCGCGGTAGCTCTGCTCAGCGTCCCGTACAGCCCCCCGGGCGGTCGGCGGCCCACCGATGCCTTCGCCGAGATGGGAAGGCTGGCCGGCCCGGACGAGGAGTTCTACATCAACTACTTCCAGGAGCCGGGACGGGCCGAGCGGGAGATCGAGATCGACGTTCGATCATGGCTGCTCGGCGGCTATCTCGCGTCGTCAGGTGACGGGGCGACGTCGGCGTCGGACGAAAAGCCCGCCGGCACCGTGGCGCGCGGAAAGATGCTGCGAGACCGCTTTCCCGCTCCCGACCGCCTCCCTGCCTGGCTCACCGAGGACGACCTTGAGTTCTATGTCGAGGAGTTCGAGCGGACCGGATTCCGGGGAGCCCTCAACCGCTACCGCAACGTGGACCGGGACTGGCAGGACCTCCAACCGTGGAGAGGCGCGCCCATCCGAGTTCCATCCCTCTTCATCGGCGGGGAAAAGGACAGTCCGACCCTGTGGGGAAGCCGGGCCATCGCCCGCTTCCCCGACACCCTGCCAGGCCTACGCGGCAGCCACATACTCCCCGGCTGCGGTCACTGGGTTCAGCAAGAACGAGCCGACGAGGTCAACCGGCTCCTCGTAAACTGGCTGAAAACGCTGTAACCGTCGAGGCCAGCAGAACCAACGACGACAACGGAGCGTTGATCGTCGCCGCGAACCCGGCTAACTCACCGCTGGTGGGGCCCCGGCTCCCGCCCCGATCTTCCGATCGAGCTTGAGGAGGCGCAGAGCGTTCTCCTTGAGGATCAGCGTGCGGACCTCGTCGGACAGATCGAGGGCGGCGAAGTCGCGCAGCCAGCGATCCGGGGTGAGGACCGGGTAGTCGGAGCCGAACAGCACCTTGTGCCGCAGCAGCGATCCCGCCTGGCGGACCAGCTGCGGCGGGAAGTACTTCGGTGACCAGCCTGAGAGGTCGATGTAGGCGTTGGCCTTGTGGGTGGCCACCGAGATCGCCGCGTCGACCCAGGGCACGGCCGGGTGGGCCATGATGATGTCAAGGCCAGGGAAGTCGGCCGCGACGTCGTCGAGCAGCATCGGGTCGGAATAGCGCAGCTTGATCCCCCGTCCGCCCGGCAGGCCGGCGCCGATGCCGGTCTGCCCGGTGTGGAACAGGGCGATCGTCTCGAGCTCCTCCAGGGCGGCGTAGAGCGGGTAGAACGCGGCGTCGTTCGGCGCGAAGCCCTGCAGGCTCGGATGGAACTTGAACCCGCGGACCCCGTGGACCTCGGCGAGCCGCCGTGCCTGCGCGACCGCCTCGGCGCCACGCAGCGGGTCGACCGAGCCGAAGGGGATGAGCACATCGGCGTGTTCGGCAGCCTCTGCCGCGATCTGCTCGCTCGACAGCGCCGGGTGTCCCAGGCTCGTGGTCGCGTCCACGGTGAAGACGACAGCGGCCATGTCGCGCTCGCGGTAGTACTGGGCGATCCGCGCGAGGCTCGGGGTCCGGTCCTGGTCCACGCGGAAGTACCTCGCAGACGCGTCCAGCAGCTCGTCGTCGAGGGAGAAGTGTCCTTGGCCGTCGGACTCGACGTGGGTGTGGACGTCGAGGGCCACGATGCGGCCGGTGTCGATGGCTGGCGCGTAGGGGCGGGTCACGGGAGTGCCTTCCTGGTGTTCTTGAGGGCCAGTAGCGTCACGAGGAGGTCGTCGCGTTCGGCGACCATCCGCGCCTGGTCGAGGCCGGTCAGCTCGTCATCGACGCCGGCGACCAGCTTGGAAGAGCGCCGCCCAGCTCGCGCCGATCACGCCGGTCCCGACGACGGCCGCGCGCTCGACTCCGGCGACGCTCATCGTGGCCGTGCCTGGCGGTGGAGGGCGAACTGCGCGAACGCGTCGAGGGACGCCGGGTCGAGCAGCGACCCCGGCGAGGCGACGGCGTCCACGGCCGCGCCGCGCAAAATCTTCTTGACCGGGACCTCCAGCTTCTTGCCAGTGCGGCTGTACGGTACGGCCGCGACCTCGACGATCTGGTCCGGGACGTGGCGCGGCGACAGCGCCGAGCGGATCTGCTGGCCGAGCCGGCGGCGCAGGTCGTCGTCGAGTCGGTGACCCTCGCTCGGTACCACGAACAGGATGAGCTCGCCCATCCCGCCGGCGGAGTCCTCGAGGTGGACCACGACGCTGTCGCTCACCTCCTGGATGTCCTGCAGCGCCCGGTAGAACTCGGCTGTGCCCAGCCGCACTCCGCCGCGGTTGAGGGTGGCGTCCGAACGGCCGGTGATGACGCAGGTGCCCGCCTCGGAGAACCTGACCCAGTCGCCGAACCGGAACAGCCCCGGGAACTCGGCGAAGTACGCCGCCGCGTACCGGCTCCCGTCGTCGCCCCAGAACCCGACCGGCATAGAGGGCATCGGCGCACCGATCACCAGCTCACCGAGGTCACCCACCACGACGTTCCCGCGTTCGTCGAGTGCCTTCGCGTCCACGCCCAGGCTGGCGCCGGACATCTCGCCCGCCCAGACCGCCTGCAGCGGGGACGCCTGCACCAGGCCGGTGCAGACGTCGGTACCGCCGCTGCCGACGTTGAGCAGCACCCGGTCACCCAGCTGCTCGTGCACCCAGCGGAACCCCTCCGCCGGGAACGGGCTGCCGGCGACGCCGAGCTGGCGAAGCCGCGAGAGGTCGAACTCCGCGGCCGGTCGCAGCCCTTCGCGCCGGCAGGCCATGAGATAGCCGGGGCTCGCGCCCATCAGCGTGGCCCCGGTCCGCTCGACCAGCCGCCACTGCTCGCGCAGGTCGGGGTACAACGGATTGCCATCGATCATCACGACCGATGCGCCGAGGGCGAGGCTGGAGACACCGACGTTCCACATCATCCAGGCGGTGGTGGTGAACCACAGCAGCCGGTCGGCCGGCCGCAGGTCCCAGTGCAGGCCGAGATTCTTCAAGTGCTCCAGCAGGATCCCGCCGTGGCAGTGGACGATGGCCTTCGGCAGACCGGTCGTCCCCGACGAGAACAGGACGTAGAGCGGGTGGTCGAACGCCACCGGCTCGAACTCCAGCGGGTCGTCGGCGGCGTCGAGAAGCGACGGCCAGGCGACGGCGTCGTCGAGAGTGTCGTCGAGGGCGAGAGGTCCATAAGGGACATGGACGAGGTGCTCGACGGACGGCAGCGCGGCCCGGATCGCGGCGAGCTCCGCGCACCGGTCGATCTGCTTGTCGCCGTAGGTGTAGCCGGCGACCGCGAGCAGAACCTTCGGCTCGATCTGGGCGAACCGGTCCACCACGCTCGGTGTGCCGAACTCGGGCGCGCAGCTGGCCCAGATGGCACCGAGGCTCGCAGTCGCGAGGAAGGCCACCAGCGTCTCCGGGCAGTTCGGCAGATAGGCCGCGACCCGGTCGCCCAGCCCGACGCCGAGACGGCGCAGGCCAGCGCGGGCCCGGCGGACCTGCTCGGCGAGCTCACCGAACGTGAGCTCGACCGGCGGGCGAGTCTGCGAGTAGCCGAGAACCGCGAGGCTGTCGGCCCGGTCCGCCGTGGCGAAGCAGTGCTCGGCGTAGTTGAGGGTGGCACCGGTGAACCACTGGGCGCCCGGCATCGACCGCTCGACGAGGACCCGGTCGTAGCGGGCGTGTGCCTTCACCCCGAAGTAGTGCCAGATCGACTCCCAGAAGTCCTCGAGGCGATCGACCGACCAGGCCCGCAGGTCCGCCCAGCCGGCTAAGGTGAGGCCACGCTCGCGGGCGAGCCAGCCGAGGTAGTCCTGAACCCGGGCGCCGTCGGTGACCTCCGGTCCCGGGCGGTAGAGAAGGTCCGGGGCACCCGCCCGGCGCGCTGTGGCCGTCATCGGTTCGACTCCTGTGGGTTGGTCACCTTCGCGGCCGTCCCGTCGAGGAAGGCGCGCATCCGGTCCTTGGCTTCGACGCTGTCCTGCGCGACGGCCGACATCAGCGACTCCAGGAGCAGCCCCGCCTCGGGGCCGGCCTCCGCGATCCGCGGCAGCGCGTGGAGCACCGCGTAGGTCGTGACCGGCGAGTTCTGGGCGACCCGGGCCGCGAGCCCGAGCGCGGTGTCCAGGCCGGCGCCGTCGTCGACGACGTACTGGGCCAGGCCGTACCGTTCCGCGTCGGCGGCGGAGAGCACCCGCCCGGTGAGCATCATGTCGGTCATCCGAGCTGCCCCGATCAGCCGCTGGATCCGTACCGACCCCCCGCCGCCGACGAACAGGCCCCGCTCGCCCTCCGGCAGCGCGAAGAACGCCGACCGCTCCGCCACCCGGATATGGGTGGCACAGGCGAGCTCAAGCCCGCCGCCGATGACTGCCCCCTTCAGAACGCAGATCACCGCCACCGGGCACGACTCGATCTGCCCAAAGGCGTGATGCCACATCCGGGAGTGGTGCAGGCCGTCGAGGGTGTCACGTTCACGGAGCTCACCGAGGTCGAGGCCCGCCGAGAAGTGGCTGCCGTCCGCCGCCAGCACGGCGGCCCGCGCCCAGCCCGGCGGTGCGGCGAAAAACGCGCCCAGCCCGAGGACGGTCGCGTCGTCAAGGGCATTGCGTTTCTTGGCCCGGCTCAGGCTCAGGACGGCGACGTCCCCAGTGCGGTCGAGCCTCAGCGAGGGCGGCAGGGCGGCGAGATCGGGCACGAGGCTTGGTCCAATCAACAGGAAACCTGATGATCTTAAGTGTCGAGTATCATCAGGTTTCCTGTCAATGCTCGTGGTCTTCCGAAGGTTGAGAGGCAGCGTGGACCACCCGCCCCCGTCGCTGCTGTACGCGGTGAAGCGCCTGGAGCTGGCCGTCCGGGCCGGTCTCGACGACGCGCTCCGCGCGTCCGGCGTGACGACCCCCCAATACACTGCGCTCACCGTGCTCGAGCGCTCCGGCGCCGTCTCCGCGGCGCGGCTCGCCCGCGACTCGTTCGTGACCCCACAATCGATGGCGGACATGCTGCGCACCCTCGAGGAACGCGGCCTCATCCGCCGCGAGACCAACCCGCGCAACCGCCGCGAATCCCTGGTTCACCTCACCGACGCGGGCCAGCACCTCCTCGAGGAATTCGCCGCGCCGGTCGCCAACCTGGAAAACCGGATGACCCGCTCACTCGCTGCGCGCGAGGTGGCACGGGTTCAGGCGAGCCTGTACGAGATGTGGCAGGCACTGCTGCCGGGACATTAAGCCGTGGCGCTAGCCAGGGCCGAGAGAGACCCCCGCGTAGGCGAACTGGGTCGCGCCGTCACCGCGCGCCGCGGCCACCTCCTCCACGTAGGCAAGAACGCCCGCGGCCAGCTCGCCGATCGTGAACGGCCCGTGGACAGGCGCGGCACCATGGCCGGGCAGGTCCCAGCCGACGACGTGGAAGGTGTCCCCGAGCAGGCCGGCCGCCGTGGCCCACAGGGCCGTCGACGAGGTGCCCAGCGACGGTCCGACGACGAGCAGGGGCTGGTGAGGACGCCCGGCGAGCCTGCCACCGGTGATGCGGGGCACGGTCACCGCGTGGCCGCCAGGTTGGCGTGCGCGCGGGCGAGCACGGCGGTGATGACGTCGTCGGCGACGCCGAGGTACCCGTCCTCGCACGGTTCGCCGCCGGTGAAGGCGGCCACCGAGCGGCGCTCGGCCGTCAGGCCAGGCCAGGCGGCCTCGGCGGTGGCGCGCATGCGGTTGACGTCGACCCGCAGGCCGCGCAGCAGCTCGCTGGTGTGGCTGGCCGCGACGACCGCGCGCCGGGCCAGGTCGCGCACCGTCGACCACTCGGCGTGCCAGGCGCCGTCGGGCCGCTCGTCCCCGGCCAGCGCCGCCGCGAGGTGCAGCGTCGAAGCCAGCGCCGGCGCGGTGAGGGCCGCGCGGCGGATCAGCACCGAGAGGACCGGGTTGCGCTTCTGGGGCATGGTCGACGAGCCGCCGCGCCCGCCCGCGGCCGGCTCCGCGAGCTCGCCGATCTCCGGGCGGGACAGCGTGGCCACGTCGGCGGCGAGGCGGCCCCAGGCGTCGGTGCCGGCCACCAGCGCGTCGCCGATCGCGGTGAACGTCGTACGCGTCGTGTGCCAGGGCGCGGCGGGCCGCAGCGAGAGCGCGGACGCGGCGTCCGCGACGGCGCTCGACACCGCCGAGACCGGGTCCGCGACGCCGCGCAGCCTCGCCAGCTCGACGGCAGCCGACAGCGTCCCGGCCGCACCGCCGAACTGCCCGGGCAGCGCCACCCGGTCGAGCGCGTCGGCCGCGTCGAGCACCCCGGTCAGCCAGCCGGCCGTCTTGAGCCCGAACGTCGTCGGGACCGCGTGCTGGGTGAGGGTACGACCGGCGATCACCGTGCCCCGGTGGGCGTGGGCTAGCGCGGCGAGCGAGCCGACCTGGTCGCGCTGCTCCTGGCGGACCCGGTTCACCACGTCGCGCAGCAGCAGGACGAGGCTTGTGTCGATCACGTCCTGGCTGGTGAGGCCGCGATGGACCCAGTGGGCGCCCGGTCCCGCGGCGCGCTCCCGCCACAGCGCCACGAGCGCTGGTACCGGATTGCCGGTGGCTTCGGCGGCGCGAGCGACGGTGGCCAGCTCGTCCGGCCCGACGAGGCCGGTCAGCTCGGCGCTGGTTGGCGCGATTTCCGCCCGGGCGAGCGCATCGAGCCAGGCCTGTTCGACGCGCGCCATCGCCGCCAGCCACGACGCCTCGGTGACCAGGTCGCCGGCGCGCTCGTCGCCGGGCCAGAAAAGATCACTCACGGGGGCTCACTGGCCCGGGTAGCGCAGGAAGACGGTCTCGTCGCCGCCTTGCAGGCGGATGTCGAACACGAAGCCGCGCTCGTCAGTCGACGCGATCAGGGTTCGTCGGCGCTCGGCCGGCAGCGAGGACAGCAGCGGGTCGGCGGCCAGCGCCGCGGAATCGCCCGGCACGTAGGCCCGGGTGAAAAGCCGGTCCAGCAGGCCACGCGCGAAGACGGTGACGGCGAAGAACGCCGCTCTGCCAGCCTCGGTCGGTCCGGGCACCAGGGTGCTGAACGCGTAGCACCCGTCCCCGCCGGTGGCCGCCCGCCCGAAGCCCGTGAATGTCCACCCGTCGCGGCGCAGCGAGCCGGGCTCCCGCGCAACGGTCCCGTCGGGGCGGGCCTGCCAGAGCTCCACGAGCGCGTCCGGCACCGCGTTGCCTGCGCCGTCGAGCACCTGTCCCCGCAGGACCACCGCTCCCGGGCCGCCCGGCGGTACGAGATCGCGGTCGCCCTCGTAGGGGAGGGCGTAGTGAAAGAACGGCCCGACAGTCTGACCCGGGGTCGCGGTCGGCGTCATGCGACGTCCTCGGACTCGAACCAGGTCTGCCGGCCGCCGGTCAGCACGATGTCCCACCGGTAGCCGGTGGCCCACTCATGGCTGGTCAGGTCGTGGTCGTAGGTCGCGACCAGCCGGTCGCGGGCCCGATCGTCGATGATCGACTGGTAGATCGGGTCGAGCGCCCGCAGCGGGTCTCCCGGGAAGTACAGCTGCGTGACGAGGCGCTGGGTGAACGAGCTGCCGAACACCGAGAAGTGGACGTGCGCCGGACGCCACGCGTTGAAATGGTTGCGCCAGGGATAGGGACCGGGCTTGATCGTCTGGAACCGATACCGGCCGTCCGCGTCGGTCAGGCATCGTCCCGTTCCGGTGAAGTTCGGATCGAGCGGCGCCGGATGCTGATCTCGCTCGTGCGTGTAGCGGCCCGCGGCGTTGGCCTGCCAGATCTCGACCAGCTGCCCGCGGACCGGCCGGCCCGCACCGTCGACGACCCGCCCGGCCAGGATGATGCGCTCGCCGATCGGTTCGCCCGCGTGACCCGCGGTCAGGTCGGCCTCCAGCGGGTCGACATCGCGGGCGCCGAAGCAAGGAGCCCAGCGTTCGATCGTCTCCGGCTCGACGTCGCACAAGTCGCCGGTGGGGTGCCGCAGAGTGCTGCTGCGGTAGGGCGGATAGTCCAGCCTCGGCTGGGTCTCCTCGACGCCCGCCTGCCGGTAGCCAGCCTCGATCGCCGCGATCTCGGAGCTGATCACGGACTGCGGCTCCAGCTCGGGCGCCGGAACGGCGATACTGCTCATGCAGCGCAGCGTAGGAGCGCCAGCGGTGACCGCGACCGCGGATGCTTCCGCTCAGTGGAAGAATCGGCCGTATGGCGGGTAACACCAGCACCCCGGGCGCGACCGTCGCGGGCCGGATCATGGCCATCCTCGGCGCGTTCGACGACCACCACCCGCGACTGCCGCTGTCGGACATCGCCCGGCGCGCCGACCTGCCGTTACCCACGGCCCATCGCCTGGTGGGAGAGCTTGTGCGCCACGGCGCCCTGGCGCGCACCGACGACGACTACGTCATCGGCCGGCGCCTGTGGGAGCTCGGACTGCTCGCCCCGATCGCGTCGACCCTGCGCGAGACAGCCGCGCCGTTCCTGCACGACATCCACGCCGCCACGCGCGCCACCGTCCACCTGGCGGTGCGCGACGGCCACCAGGTGCTGTACCTGGAGCGGATGGCCGGTCGGGACTCGGTGCCGGTGGTCAGCTCGGTCGGCTCGGTGCTGCCGCTGCACGCCACCGGCGTCGGCAAGGTGCTGCTCGCCCACGCGCCGGACGACGTCCGGCGCGGCGTCCTGTCGTCCCTTCCGCGGGTGACCCCGTACACGATCACCCAACCGGGCCGGCTCAACGAACAGCTCAAGCAGATCCGACGCGTCGGATACGCCACGACGGTCGAGGAGATGTCGCTGGGCGCCTGCTCCGTCGCCACACCGGTTCACCGACACGGCCAGGTGGTGGCCGCGATCGGTGTCGTCGTACCCACCCTCAGGCGCGACCGCGGCGGGGTCACCGCCGCGCTCCACGTCGCTGCACAAGGGATCTCACGCCAGCTCGGCGCCCTACCACCGGCGTGAGTCGGCTGCGCGTCGGCTGCTGGGTCCGGTGGCGAGTCAGGCGGCCGGTGGGGTGGGGATCCCGCCGGCGAGCGCGCGGCTGATGCCGCGGGCGGCTGTGCGGACCGCTGGTCCGAGCGCGTCGGGCGCGGTGATGCTCGAGCAGGTCGTCGACGCGGGTGTGTACAGCTCAGGCATGCGGACCTTGCTGTTCGCCGGTGACCATCTGCTGTCGTTCATCACTCCGTCGATCGGGTTGGACGGCCGCGCGGCGCTCGCCCGCACGACAAGGGACAGAGCCGCCACGACGTTCCCCGCCCGGTCGACGACCGGCGCCGCTACCGACAGCGCGTCCATCGTCACCTGACGGTCGCTCACCGCGAGTCCAGTCCGTCGGACACCGTCCAGCGTCCGGCGCAGGACCACCGGATCCGTGATCGTCTTCTCGGTGAAGCGACGGAGCGGCCCAGCCAGCGCTGCCTCCTGCACCTCCTGCGGCGCGTAGGCGAGGAGGACCAGCCCCACCCCTGTCGCGTGCGCCGGAAACCTGCCCCCGACCCGGGTCAGCACTCCGACGGAGTGCCTGCCCGCGATCCGTTCCACGAAGACGACCTCGTGGTCCGCCCGGACGGCGAGTTGCACATTCTCGTGAGTGACCTCGTAGAGGTCCTCGAGGAATGGCATGGCCAGCTCGCGCAGGCGCAGCCCGCGGGGCGCGAGTGAAGCCACCTCCCACAGCCTCAGCCCAACCTGGTAGCGGCCGAGGTCGTCGCGTTCCAACGCCCCCCACTCTGTGAGATCGCCGACCAGCCGGTGCGCGGTGGTGAGCGGTAGTCCCGCCCGGCGGGCGATCTCACTGACCGTCAGTTCGGTGTGGCCTGGCGCGAATGCCTCCAGGACCATCAAGGCCCGGCCGGTGACCGACCTCGGCCCGACTGGGCGGCGCACTCCCGGCGTGGCCACGCCGACGGAGCATGCGGCCGCCTCGGCGGGCGATGCCGGGGGCGTGTTGGTCTGCCCGGCCGGTATCGGCGCAGTGGTCATCGTGGCTCGGCGGACCCGTCCGTGTGGGCGGCGGCCTACAGGTCCAGCACCAGCACCGGGGTGCGGGAGCGGGACACGCAGATGAACATCGTGTCGTTCGCGGCCTGCTCCTCCTCGGTGAGCAGCGAGTCCCGGTGGTCGGGCATCCCCTCGAGCACCACGGTCTCGCAGGTCCCGCAGGTGCCTTCGGTACACGAGTAAAGGACGTCGACGCCGGCTTCCTCGAGCGTCCGCAGGATCGACTGGCCGGCCGGTACTACCAGCGTCTGCCCGGAGCGTTCGAGGCGCACCTCGAAATCGGTGTCCGGCCGGTTCCGGGTGACCTCCTTGGGCGAGAACCGCTCCACGTGCAGCGAACCGCTCGGCCACGCCCGGCACCGGTCCTCGACGGCGCGCAGGAGCGGCTCGGGGCCGCAGCAGTAGACGAGGGTGTCCGCGACCGGGGAGTCGAGGATGCTCAGGTCGAGTAGCCCGTGGGTGTCCTGCGGCCGGGCCGTCACCCGGTCGCCGTAGCGGGCGGTGAGATCGTCGAGGAAGGCCATGGAGGCGCGGCTGCGCCCGCCGTACAGCAGCCGCCAGTCCGCGCCGGCCGCCTCGGTGGCGGCGACCATCGGCAGGATCGGGGTGATGCCGATGCCGCCGGCGATGAACTGGTACCGGGGCGACAGGACCAGGGCGAAGTTGTTGCGGGGCCCGCGGACCGCGACCCGGTCGCCCTTGGCCAGCTTGTCGTGGACCCGCTGCGAGCCGCCCCGTCCCGCTCGTTCCCGCAGCACGGCGACCTGCCAGCGGGCCGGCTGTTCCGGGTCGCCGCACAGCGAGTACTGGCGCACCAGGCCGTCGTCGAGGATGAGATCCACATGCGCGCCCGGCTCCCAGACAGGCAGCGGCGAACCGCAGGGATCCTCCAGGGTGAGCAGCGCGACGCCGTCGGCGACGACCTGCCTGCCCGCGAGGACCAGGGTCAGCTCCGTCTCGTTGTGGCCGTCGGAGTGGCTCATGGAAGCCTCTTCGTCAGAGTGTCGGGATGTCTGGTCTGGATTCCCGCGCCGCCCGCATCATGTCCCAGCGGATGGTCGAGCAGCCGCCGCCAGACCTCGGCCGGGTCCTCCGCTACGCGTCGTGCCCCGCGGAGGCGCTCCCCGACCAACAGGTCGTACCCGGTAACCCGCACCACCCGGATGACGAACCAAGCGCCCACCCGGGGCCCGCCGTGTCATGTCGTGGTCATGTGATCATGTCGTGGCGGCGGCTGTGGCGGCCGGCCGCGCCGGGGCCGGCCGCGACCCGGCGAGCATACGTGCGAGCATGCGGCGCGCGGCGAGCGCGCCGGTGTCGATGTTCACGCTGAGCTCCTGGTATCCGGCAGGCTCGGCCGCGATCACCTGCTCGAGCAGGTTCAGCGCGGTGACGTCCTGCATGACCACGGCGTGGTTGTTCTCCCGCAGGAAGTCCGTCACGCTCTGGTCGTCGACCGCGAAGTCGCGGGCCACCGCCCAGAAGTCGTACGTGGTGCTCTCGGTGGACGGCGTGATCCCATAGACGATCTCGGCGTGGAACGCCGCCGAGTCGTCGCCGTCCGGGCCGGGCAGCACCCCGACCGGCGCGATCCGGCTGTGCAGCAAGTACAGGCACGGCGGGTGGTACTCGATGTCCTGCCAGCGCGTGATCCGCCCCTGGATGCCGGTCGAGCGGGCGTAGAACGGCGGGCAGGCCGCGTCGGCCATGTGCCGGGACACCCTGACAATGCCGCACACCTCGTCCACATCGGTGGTGGTCGAGGTGTCCGCCACCTCCGGCGTCCCGATGTACCCGCCGTGCAGGTAGGTCTCGTGGGAGAGGTCCATCAGGTTGTCGACGAGCAGCGAGTACCGGGCGGCGAGCGGCTCCATCCCGCGCACGACGGTGTAGCGCGGGTCGTCGAGCCATGGCGCCCGCGGCACCAGGTGCTCGTCCGCCCGGTCCCGGTCACCGATCCACACCCAGACGAACGAGTCCCGCTCGACGACCGGGTAGGCGGGCACCCGGGCGGTCCGGGGGATCCGGTGCTGCGCCGGGACGGCCACGCAGGTCCCGGTCGTGTCGTAGGTGAAGCCGTGGTAGCCACAGACGATCAGGTCGCCGACCAGCCGGCTCTCCGACAGCGGGAAGCGACGGTGGACGCACCGGTCCGCCAGCCCGACCGCCACGCCGTCTTCCGTCCGGTAGAGAACGACCGGCTCGCCGCAGATCGTGCGGGCGAGCAGCTCGCGGCCGACCTCGGCGCCGTAGGCGGCCACATACCACTGGTTGCGGACGAACCACTGATTGCGGATGACGTCAGTCACGCTCTCCTCCAGACGTGCGGACATCAGGAGTGTGCGGGCCGCGGCAGAGGCGCCGGTACCGACCCTTCCGCTATCCGGAAGACGCGTTTGCGAGAACGGGTACGGCCGGCGCACTCACAAGCCCAGCGACGATGCACCTGCCCTGGACCGCGGCGATCGACGGCTTCGGGATCTCCCGCCGGCGCCTGGCGTAGAGGGCCATGGATTCTCTGGTCAGCGGCCCCCCACCCTGAGGTGGCCGGCGACGATACGGGTGATCTCCTCGGGGTCGTGGCCCAGTTCTTCGGGGAGGTTCCCGGTGAGCCACAGGGCCGCAATTCCGTGGACGATTGCCCAGGCCGCGACACCGGCGGCGCGCTGGCCGTCGTCTGGATGATCCGTGCCGTAGAGCAATGTCGATGTGGCCGCCTTCGCCGCGCGGAGTTCGGCGTCGTCGCGGCGATGCAGCTCGGGCTGGAACATGGCCTCGAAGTAGGCGTGGTGAGTCACCGCGAAGCGGACGTAGGCGACTCCCACCTCCAGGAAGCTGTGGCGGGACCGGTGCGCTTCGCGGAGCGTGTCGCCCAGCATCCGATAACCATCGGCGGCGAGGACCGTGAGCAACCCGGCCTTGTCGCCGAAGTGGTAGGTGACGGATGCGTGGGAGACGCCCGCCCGCCGAGCGACCTCCCGCAGGGTCATGGCAGCCGGGCCAACCTCCTCGATCAGGCCGACGGCCGCGTCCACCAGGGCTCGCCGCAGGTCGCCGTGGTGGTAGGGGTGGGTGCCGGCCGCCATGCCACCGATCCTACTTGCAATCTTTCCACTGGAAAGGTATCTTTACGACGGAAAGATACATAAGTGAAATATGAGGGGAAATCTGGATGATCCCGTCATTGGAAGGTTGGGAAATCGGCCGTGCCCAGGGGATCGACTGGAGTCCCTGGGGGCAGGAGGGCAACGCTCGGGCGAAGGTCATCGGCAGCGCGGATGGGTATTTTGTGGCACTCGTCGAGGCCGACGCCGGCTATCGCGGCACCCCCCATGAGCACAAATACGCCGAGTTCTTCTACCTACTGGCCGGACAGATCCGCAACCAGGGCCAGGTCCTGGCGGCCGGCGACGGCTATGCGGCAGCAGCCGGCTCGACCCACGAGGACTTCGAGGCGCTTACCCCGTCCACCTACCTGAGCATCTTCAAGATCTGATCCGGATCGGCCGGTCAACCAGAGAGAAGCTCAGGTAAACGGCCGATGATCGACTCAGGGCGCGACGTCGAGAAGGCGAGAAAATGATCTTGGTGACGGGTTCGACCGGCAACGTAGGGGCGGAGTTGGTGCGCGCCTTGGTCGAGGCGGGCGAGCGGGTGCGCGCGCTGGTGCGCGACCCGCGGCGGGGCCGGCTGCCGGATGGCGTCGAGGTGGGTGTCGGTGACCTGAACCAGCCGGAAAGTCTGGCCGGTGCGCTGACCGGTGTTCGTGGCGTGTTCCTGCTGCCCGGGTATGCGGACATGCCGGGCCTGCTCAACCAGATTCGGCTGGCCGGCGTGGAGCGGGTCGTGCTGCTGTCGGGGGGTTCGGCCGGAAGCGGGGACACGAACAACGCGGTTGCCCGCTACATGATCGTTTCCGAGGGTGCCGTGCGGGAGGCAGGAGTCGGCTGGACCTTTCTGCGGCCTGGAGCGTTCATGTCCAATGCGCTGCGGTGGGTGCCACAGCTCAGGATCGGTGACGTGGTGCGCGTACCGTTCGGCGGCGTGCGGGCCGCCGCTGTCGACCCGTACGACATCGCGGCGGTCGCGGCCCGGGCTCTGCTGGTCGACGGCCACGAGGGGCAGATCTACCGGCTGTCTGGCCCCGAATCGCTTCTGCCCGCCGACCAGGTCGCGGTGCTGGGCAAGGCGCTTGGCAGGGAGCTGCGCTGCGAGGAGCTGTCGAACGCCGAGGCCCGGGCGCAGATGGAGGCAAGTATGCCGGCCGAGTACGTCGACGCCTTCTTCAGCTTCTACGTCGACGGAACACTCGACGAATCCCAGGTCCTACCAACGGTGCGGGAGGTGACAGGCCAACCCTCACGCACCTTCGAGCAGTGGGCGGAAGCGCACGCCGACGCTTTCCACTGAAGGGGCGACGGCGAGCCCGCTAACGGCGATGGCTGGTCCGACGGCGGCGTCGCCTTCCCCGCCGCCGGCACCTCCAGCACGTCCATCCGGATCGTGCGGGTCAGGCCGCTCAACTGACACCCCAGGAAAGGGACAGGCGCGGCGAGGTCGCCGCGCCTGCCCCACACTGCCTGGGGTGCTAAAGGATGCGTGATGGTTGGGCGTAGGCGATCAGGGCGGGGCGGTCGGCGGTCAGAGCGAATCCGGCTTTGATCGTGGCATCCGTCGCGGCGTTGTACTTCTGGAGGTAGGCGTCGCGCGACGGGTAGAGCGCCGCGAGGCGAGTCGCGGGCAACGGCGTGGTCGAGCCGAACAGCACACAGATCGATGAGGGGTTCGGGTCAGGGGTGCCGGACAGGACGTCAACCGGTACGGCGACCGGTGGGGTGCGGATGCCTCCGCGGGCGATGCCGTCGGCGTCGCGCACCACCTGAGGGGTGGCGCCGGTGGTGACGTCGATGCGGGGTGCGGTCGGCGGCGGCGTTCCGGTCCGGGCCCAGGCGTCGAGGGCGTGCAGGGCGGCTTTGACGACGATGTGGGTGGGGGAATTGTTGATCGCGACCGCGCAGTTGAGGGCGCTCGCGAACGGGCCGACCGAGTGGGTGTCCGCATGCGAGGCTCCGGCGACCTCCCACAGCCGGAACCGGTTGGTGTCGGGTTGGCGGGCCTGCACCGAGTTCAGAACGACGGTGAGGTCGCCTTCGGTCTGGACATCAATCACGGGAACGTCGGTATCGGTTCGGATGATCGTCGCCGGGGTCGCGTTGGCACCCTGGATGCTGGCGGGTTGGCCGGGGGCGGCGAGGGCCATAGCGCCGGCACCTCGGCTGTGGACGAGGAACCCGTCGAACTCGTGCGTGAGCGGCTGCACGCCGTTGAGATAGGCGACCATCGCGTAGGCCGACTGGGACTCCCCGGCAGCGAGCAGACGTCGCGGCGTCAGTCCGCCCGTCGCCGTGGCGCCGGCCCGGATCGTCCGCGCCACCTGAGTGAAGATGTCGAATGCGTAGCCGTCACCGGGCTGGTTGAGCGAGCCATAGCGTGCCGGGTCCGTCCCCTTCAGCCCTGGGGTGACGCTTCCGGCGGCGGACGGAGTAAGGGCGGGGCCGCCCATGACGCCGATGCGTTGCGCCGAGACGCCGACCCATATGTCGCCTTGCCGCATGATCTCTTCGTGGGTGTTCCACCATTCCACGTCCGAGTCGACGCCGGAGCTGACGTTCAGCCATTCGACGACCACGGTGCCGTTGAAGTCCTTGGCGGCGGCCGGCCGGCGTACCAGCACCCGGGTGCTGTAAGCCGCGGTGCTGTCGGGCGTGAACGTCCAGCGCCCGTCGTCGGCGTACCCGCCCTGCGCCTTGTACGAGGTCGCTGTCCCGGACGCCGCGTACTCCTGCTCGACGTACCCGGTGCCCTGCAGGTTCACCGAGACCGGGGAACCCATGTTGACGCCTTTTCCGCCTGCCAGCTCCTGGAACGTGGCAGCCGGGCCTACGGGTCGTGATGGGGCCTCCGCCGACGACGATGCCGACGTCGTACCCGTCGTGTCTGAGCTAGAACACGCGGATGCGACGAGTCCAACGGCGACCAGGCTGCTGATCACCCCGAGGCACCGCACGCCGGGTAATACTCGACGCTGGCCGGAGAGCGAATCACGGGCCCGAATCACGCGTCTCATCGTTCTCGTTGTCCTATCTTCTGGGTTCAGGCTCTGTGTGGATGGTGACGGTAAGGACGGTCAACAGCCGCATCAGCCGGTCGGCGAACGCCTCGGCATCGAGGGGATCCGGACCGTCGACCACCCAGGAATTGAAGATCGCGGCCCACCCGCCGATGACGAATCCGGTGAGGTCCTCGACCAGATCCGCGGGAAGGCGTCGGTCAGATGCCTGGAGCACAAGCTGCGCGTTGAAATCATGGAGCACACCCTGCAGCACCTTGGACAGTTCGTAGGAGCACGGTCCGGTCATCATCGCCCGGTAGAAAGACCGGTGATGGGCGAAATGCTGGGTCGTCGCAAGCACGCGCGTCCGCGTGTCCGGCGCCTCCGAGATACTCGGCACGAGTTCGCGCCTCGCCAGATCGAGTGCGGCTTCCAGCAGCAACGTGTCGCGGTCGCCGAACTGCTGGTAGAGCAACTGCCGGCTCACGTCCGCGGCTCGGGCGATATCAGACACTCCGACGGCTGAGGTGCCTCGTTCGACCACGAGAGACACCGCGGCCCCCATGAGAGCGGCCCGCGATCGGCGAACCCGTCGGTCCCCTGCCCGGACGGGCTCCGTAAGTGCGGTCTCCACGACGAGGATTATTGACATGTGTCACTAAAAAGACAAGTGTCTACGGTGCGGCGCCAACCAGGTCTGTCGCACCGGGCGAGGCTGAGGGGCGTCCCGCCGACGCACTCGTTGCCAGGAGGCCGGTGTCCCGAACCTGAAGAACTGGCAGCGCCAGTCCAACGGTCGAGTCCGCGGATCGCCGCCGGTCACGCCGTGTTCGCACGGCTGCGCGACCAGACGCGTGGCCGCATCGCCCCAGGGGTGCCTCTCCCCGGAGCCGGCAAACCGAGTCCGAGTGCGCGAGGACGAGGCCAGGTCGACAGGACGCGGCGTGGCTGGTTTCAGACCAAGGCGCAATCCAGGCATTCCTGATGAACCGGGTGACTGCTGGGCCGCTATCGTGAGGGCCGCTGATCCGCTGGCGGGGATCGGCCGCGGCGAGGCGGGCACGCCGCCGAGGGTGCCGCGGGACGCGGCGGGGGGCATCAGCGTGGACAGATCACTCGGGCGGGTCTCGCGGGGGCCGGCTCTGGCAGGGGTTTTCACCCTGACGTTTGTGCTGCTCACCGGGTGTTCCGGCGACCAGGCACGACCGACGGCGACAGCCTCAGCCACCGCGGCCTCTGCGCGCGGGTGCCTTCCGGCCGGCGACCCGGCCGCCTCGGTTCACGGCGGTTTCGGCATCGGCCAGACACAGGTCACGTTCGTCGACCACAGCCGTCCGACGGGCGCCGCGCCTGACCGCGACCTGGCCGGCAAGCCCGACCGCACGATTCCGGTCGTCGTGAGCTATCCGATCATCCCGGCGGCCGATGCCGCCCCGGCCGCGCCGGCCATCGCGGGCGCGGCTTCTGCTCCGGGTCGGTTCCCGCTGGTCGTGCTGTCCCATGGGGTGACTTCGGACGGGACCGTCGCGGCGAACGTCATCGCGGCTCCGCTCGTCCGCCAGGGCTACGTCGTGGCCACCCCGACCTTCCCGCTCTCCAGCGGCCCAGGCGGGACGATCTTCGACCTGCCTAACCAGCCGGCCGACGTCAGTTTCGTCATTACCTCGCTCAGCGCCTGGAGCACGACCGCTGGCACGCCGCTGGCCGGTCATCTCCAGGCGAGCTGCCTGGCGATCGCCGGCCATTCGCTCGGCGCGGCGACCACGCTCGCGGCCGCCTACCTGTCGTGCTGCCGGGACCCTCGAGTCAAGGCTGTGGTGTCGATGGCGGGGGTTATCGCGGCCTTCAAGGGAACCTTCGCCGGTAACCCACCGACCCCACTGCTGATCCTGCACGGCGACCAAGACCAGACCGTACCGCTGGACAAGAGCGCCGAGATGTTCAGGACGCTTCGCGGGCCGCGTTACTTCCTCACCCTGCGCGGCGCCGGTCATTCCACGATGTTCTTCGAGCAGGCCGGCCAGACGCTCGACCAGTCAGTAACCGCATTCCTCGACGCCTACCTCAAAGGCGACTTCTCCGCGCTGCACGCGCTACCCGGCGACGTCCGGCGCTCCGGGGTCGCGACCTACCAGGCGGCGAGCTGAGGACAACCCGCCCGAGACCGTAGATCAGGTCTCGACAGGCTAAGAAGTTTCGACAGCCTGCCCAGCTGGCCGCAGCGCGCCTCGGTGAAGGCGACCGCGAGCCGGCGTTGGGCTTCAGCGTCGACGGCCGGTTCGTGCGTGTCCGCCCGGCGGTGGACGTCGCGGGATTCTGTCCTGGGCCGTCGCCGACTCATACGTCGTCCGTCAGCTACCGCCCTGGCAGCTGCCGGTATCCGGCCCGCCGCCGCCTGCGGGCCGTCCAGGTTGTCGCTACGGACAGCGACTGGACCCGGGGCAAGGGCCAGTCATCCAGACCAGGTCACCTCAGGGCGCGGAGCGATCGGACGCTGTCGAGGGCGGCGCGGCTGGGCGCTGCGGAAGGAGCAGCGCGGCGACGGCGGCTGCGACGAGGGCGGTGCAGGTGGCGATGAGGAATGCCTGGTCGTAGCCGGTGGCCGGATCACCGGGTTGGCTGGTGGCGAGGGTGGACAGGATGGCGAGCCCGAGGGCGGCGGCGACCTGGCGGACGGTGTTGAGCACTCCGGCGGCGACGCCGGCGAGTGCCGGTGGCACGGCGGTCGCGGCGAGGGTGATCGGGGTGAAGGCGGTGCCGATACCGAGCCCGAACAGCAGCTGCGGGAGGACCAGGCCAGGCCAGTAGGAGGTGTGGTCGCTGAGCTGGGTGAGCCAGCCGAAGCCGGCGACGGCGCCGAGAGCCCCGCCTGTTGCGACGGTCCGGACGCCGAACCGGTGGGTCAGCTGGCCGGCGGTCTGGGCACCGACGAACAGCGCGGCCGCGGCGGGCAGGAACGCCAGCCCAGCCCGCAGCGGGCTGTAGCCGAGCGCGTCCTGCAGGTAGAGGGACAGCAGGACAGGGCTGGCGAAGAAGCCGAGGCCGAGGCAGAAGATCACGGCGTTGGCGGTACTGACATGCCGCGAGCGGAAGAGGCGCGGCGGTACCAGCGGGGCACTGGTCCAGCGGTGCAGGTGGATCAGGAACAGGCCCAGCAACACGACGGCGGCTGTGAGAGAGGCGACGACCCGCGCGCCGGACCAGCCATCGGTGCCGCCGTCGAGCACCCCGTACACGAGCGCGACCAGTCCCGCCGTCGCCAGGGCGGCACCGGGCAGGTCGAGTCGTGCCCGCGTCGATCCGCTTCGACCGGCCGCCAGCACCCGCGGGCCGCCGAGGACGGCGGCGAGGGTGATCGGGACGTTGACGAGGAACACCCAGCGCCAGCCGGCCAGATCGGTCAGCAAGCCACCCGCGACGGTCCCGGCCGCCCCGCCGGCGGCGCCGACCGCGCTCCAGAGCCCCAGTGCCCTGGCCCGCCGCCGCTCGTCGGGATACGCCGCGGTGGCCATGGTCAGGGTGGCGGGCATGACGAGCGCGCCGGCCAGCCCCTGCAACGCGCGCGCCGCGACCAGCACCCAAGCCGTCGGCGCCAGACCGCAGGCCAGGCTGGCGATCCCGAAGCAGCCGACGCCTGTGAGGAAACCGAACCTCGTGCCATGGTTGGCGACCAGCCGCCCGGCCACGAGCAGGGCCCCGCCGAAGGCCAGCGTGTAGGCGTTGACAACCCAAGCCACGCTGGAACGGCCAAAGCGCAGGTCAGCGCCGATATGCGGCAGCGCGACCGAGACGATCGTCGCATCCAGGATGATCACGAACACTCCGACGCAGGCCAGCGCCAGCGCCACCGCCGGGCGGGACGGGACCGGCTGTGGGCCGACCGGGAGCCGGGTCGTGTTGCTGGAGGACGGCACGGATGCGGTCATGAAGGCAACCCTAACCCCGTTAGTGACCGCTGGTCACAAAAGATTGGGATGCGGGTCCGGCTCACCTCGTTCAAGGACAGCACCCTGCCCGGACTGGCGGAGCGCCCTGCCCGGCGCGGCACGATGCGAGGCGCTGTCCCAGGGCCACCGGGCCTGGCGCGTGGTCCGGCGCGCCGGTCCGCGGTCGGCGGTACGCGGTCCGCGGTCGGCGGTACGCGGTCCGCGGTCGGCGGTACGCGGTCGGCGCCGAGGCGTCGGGCGTAGCGGCCTGGGGCGCGGTGCCGCGCGTGTGCGCGCGCCGGCCGGTGCAGGTTCGTGGGTCGAAGTACCGCCGCCGTGGTAGGCGCGGATGACGACGGTGGATGGACGTTCCACGTTGGATTTCGCGGGACCGTGAGCTGCCACGTTCGGACTCATGGAAGGCAGTTCAGTGCACACTCTCGCCCGGTGGTGCTCTCGGCATCGCTTCGTCGTCCTCGGGGGTTGGGTCGGCGCCGTCGTTGTCCTGATCGGCCTCGTCGTCGGGATGGGGTCCAATTTCAAGACCATCGCCGACCTGCCCAACAGTGAGTCGTCACACGCCTACACGCTGCTTGGCACGTCGGCCACCTCGACCGAAACAGGTCGCATAGTCTGGCACACGACCGGTCAGAGTGTCGACACGGCGCAGGTGCGCGCCGACGTCTCCAGCATGCTGAACAAGGTCGCGTCGCTGCCTGACGTCAAGGCTGTGCAAAGTCCGTACACCGCCGGCGACGCCGCGCAGCTCAACGTCGGTCAGAACACGGCCTACGCCAACGTGACCGTGACCCACGGCGTCAACGTCGACCAGGTCCAGAAGGTCGCGCAGTCGATCGAGAACAGCGACCTGCAGGTCGAGATCGGCGGGCAGGCGTTCGCGCCCAAGACCAAGTCCGGTGGCATCGCCGAGGTCGTCGGCATCGTGGCGGCACTGCTGATCCTTCTACTGATGTTCCGCTCGGCGTGGGCCGCGGCCCTCCCGATCGTCACCGGCGTCGCGGGCGTGGTCACCTCACTGCTGTTCGTGATGGTCGGTTCCCACTTCGTCAACCTGTCAAGTGACTCGATCACACTGGGGTCGCTGATCGGCCTGGGAGTCGGCATCGACTACGCCCTGTTCGTTGTCAACCGACACCGCAAGGCCCTGACCGCCGGAGCGTCCGTCACCGAGGCCATCCAGGAGGCCGTGAACACGTCCGGCCGGGCGGTAATCTTCGCCGGCCTGACAGTGATCGCCGCGTTGCTGGCGATGGTCGTGGTCGGCATGGGCGTGCTCACCGGCATGGGCCAGGCCGCCGCGGTCACCGTACTGTTCACCGTGCTCGCCGCGATCACCCTGCTACCCGCGCTGCTGTCCATCCTCGGCCTACGCGTGCTGTCCAAGCGCCAGCGCCGCCGCCTGCTCGGCCAGGAGACAACCCCGGCAGCGACGCGCAGGAAGCGGCCCCGCCGCACACCCGCCGGGCTCTGGGCGGCGCTCGTCACCCGATTCCCCCGACCGATGGCCACACTCGCGCTGATCGTGCTGGCCGCGCTCGCGGTCCCGGTGCTCGCGATGCGCGTCGGCGAAGCAGACGCCAGCAGCGACCCAGCCCACTCGACCTCACGGCAGTACTACGAGCTGATCAGCCCCGCGTTCGGCAAGGGCATCGACGCCACCCTCATCCTGGTCGCCGAGACCCCCGACGCCGGCTCCGCGCAGGCACTGAACACACTGGCCAAGAACCTGCCGTCGGTGCCCGACATCGCCTCCGTCTCGGCCCCAATCCCCGCCCGCGACGGCGTGCAGGTCATCCAGGTCACGCCCTCCAGCAGCGCGGGAGCCAAAGCCACCGTCAACCTGGTCGATCACCTACGCAACGACATCATCCCGACCGCCACGGCCGGCAGCCACCTCAAGGTCGACATCGGCGGCGAGACTGCAAGCAATATCGACATCGCGCACGCGCTGATGAGCAAGCTACCGCTCTACCTGGCGCTGGTCGCCCTGCTCGGATTCCTGCTACTGGCACTCGCCTTCCGCAGCCTGCTGCTACCCCTCGTCGGAGCCGTCAGCAACCTCGCGACGATCGCCGTGGCCCTCGGTGTCCTCACCGCGATCTTCCAGTGGGGCTGGGCCAGCAAACTGCTCGGCGTCGGAGACGGCGCACCGATCTCCTACATCGTCCCAGTCATGATCGTCGGCGTCATGTTCGGCCTCTCCATGGACTACCAGGTCTTCCTCGTCAGCCGCATGCACGAAGAATGGACCCACACCCACGACAACACCCGCTCGATCCGCGTCGGCCTCACCGAGACCACCAAAGTCATCGCCACCGCGGCCGTCATCATGCTCTGCGTGTTCTCCTCATTCGGGTTCAGCGGCCAACGCGTCGTCTCCAGCATCGGCATCGGCCTGGCACTCGCCGTAGTCGTGGACGCCTTCGTCGTCCGCATGGTCCTCGTCCCAGCCCTCATGCGCATGATCGGCAACCGGGTATGGGCATACCCTCGATGGGCCGACCGCATCACCCCACGCCTCGCCGTCGAAGGACCGTCCCCCGAGACGACGGGTACACGGCCCGTGAGTGTCCTTGTCGGAGCCGCTGAGGCGGATACGCACGCGGATGTCCTTGTCGGAGCCGCCGAGGCGGAAACGCACGCGGATGTCCTTGTCGGGGCCGCGCACTACGCGTCGCCCGCTCCCGCGGGCCAGCACTGGCAGAGGAACCGCTAACGATCAACCGATCGCCTGCCGGGACAACCGGCGACACCGACACCACCGGGTGGCGACGCCTGCTCAGTGAGAGCCGGCGTCCCACCCGGTGGACGTTGTGGTCACGGTCCGCGCATCCTCGCACTGGCGACGATGACGGCGCCCCGCCACTGTCGCCCTCACCGATCGAGCCGGGCAGCGGGAACGGCACCGGGACGAACACGAAAGGCCTGGGACCCGTCGCGACCTGACCGCGCACTCGCCGGCTCGGGCAGGCCGTCAGCCGGTCGCGGACGAGGATGAGCCGTCGGCCCCGCCGCGGTTGCGTAGGTCGGTGAAGACCTGTCGCCAGTGTTTGGCGCGCCGTCGCCGCCGGTGCTGGCCCACTGGCTGAGCACGTCGGTTCGCTGGCGCCGCCGAGGCGCAAGTCCGCGAGTTATTGATCTGTGGTCTTTGGGTCGGCCGTGACGTTCCGTGATCGGATTTCGGGTGGCTTGTCTCCGGCTGCGGGATGTGCCCGACGGTGTGTACCGCGCTCGTGGTAGCGGGGAATGTCAGCGGGCGGATGACGACGGAAAGGCCCCACTGGGACATGATCGTCAGGTACGCAAAGGACGGATATCGAGACCGGGGCCCGTCCACCGATCTTCGGTCGGATGTCTGTGACCGGTTCTTACCGCCACACCTTTGAGGAGGTCCTCCTCGGCCGGGTGGCGGACGACACGAAAGGGAAAAGCCATGTACCGGCGACTTACTCTGATAGCCGCGGCCGTCGGGGTCGCGGCGTTGGCCGCCTGCGGCCCGGTAGACAACGCGGCCGACACGTCGGCCCCGATGGACAACGCGGCCGACACGTCGGTGGTGAGTACGTCGCCCGGGGCTGCCGCGGCGGGGGTGCCAGCAAGCCCGACGGCCGGGATCAGCAGTGACAGCGACGGCGACGGCGCCGGCAGGTATGTGAGAGCGTTTCACCGGGAGTTCCCCGACCTCGCCAGCGGCAAGACAGACGCGCAAATCCTGAGCGACGGCCGGGCGGACTGCTCGGACATGGCCACCAGCCGGAAGGTCGCCACCCCTTCGATGGCGCAGCGTTACGGACTGGGCAACTCGACAATCGACCAGGCCGTTCTCAACAACATTGGACTGCTGGCCATGTTCACCATCTGCCCGGCCCGCTGACGCCCGCCCCGACTCGGGGCCCCGCCAACGTCGGGAGCGCCACCACCCAGCCTCGCCGGAACGAGCAACGCTGGTGCGGGCAGCCACACCAACGTTTCGGAAGCGCATTCGCTCGCACCGAAACCGCTACCCCGCCCCCGTTCGCTCGAAAGGCAAAGATGATGAGATCGTTCCTGTCGTTCCTCTGGTCGGGTGTCCTCTGGCTGGTGTTCACAAACGCCCAGGTCAGCGCCTCCCCCTTCTACCGGGCATCCCGCCGGGGGCACGGGCTGGGCGATCCTGCTCACCGACCTCCGGTCGGGCTCGCCACGGCCGCGACATCGCATGGGGACGATCCCCAGCTCCCCGATGTCGGGGCCTGGAATGGGCCCCTCAGCGTGGTAGGACGGTGGGGTTGAGGATTCCTGCTGGGTCGAACGCGGTGCGGATGCGGGCGAAGATCGCCCGTTCGGAGGCTGTGCGGGAGAGTGGCAGCCAGGCGGCCTTCAGCGCGCCGATGCCGTGCTCCGCCGAGATCGAGCCGTCCAGGTCAGCCACGAAGGCGAAGACCGCGTCCTGGTGACGGCCATCCGCCTCGGCGACCGGGGCGATGTTGATGTGCACGTTCCCGTCCGCGACATGGCCGAACGTGATGACCCGCGCTCCAGGGTCCACGGCGGCCACCACGTCGTCGACGCGCGTGGCCAGCTCCACCCAGCGGGCGGCGGGGACCGAGACGTCGAGTTTGAGGGGCGGCGCCAGGAGGCCCGCCAATTCGGGATGCCGCTCCCGGTACGCCCAGAGGCGGGCACGGTCGGCCGCGCCGCTGGCGACGGCGGCTGGCAGATCGCCGGCTAGCTCGGCGAGAGCCTCCATCGCGCCGGCCCCGCATGCCTCAAGCAGGAGGTAGGCCTCGGCGGGCACGCTCAGTGGCGGCGTCAGGTCGGTGTGCCGTAGCAGGATGTCGAGCCCCGTACTGGTGAAGAACTCCGCCGAGACCAGCCCGGGGATCTCCCGGACCGCCCTGGCCGCCAGGCTGTGCAGGTCCGCCAGCCCCGGCAGGCCCAGGAGCGCGACGACCGGGTCGCGCATGCGCGGCACCAGTCGCAGGCGCGCCTTCGTGACGACCGCCAGGGTGCCCTCCGAACCCGCCAGCAGGCTCGGGTAGTCGTAGCCCGTGTTGTCCTTGACCAGTCCCGACAGGTGCGACAGGACGGTGCCGTCCGACAGGACCGCCTCGATACCGCGGATCTGCGCGCGCATGGGCCCGTTGCGCAGGACGCGCAGGCCGCCCGCGTTCGTGGCGATCGCGCCGCCCACGGTCGCGCTGTGGCGGCTGGCGATGACCACCCCGAAGTCCAGGTCGGGATGCGCGTCCGCGAGCCGTTGCAGGGTCACACCGGCCTCGGCCGTCACCTGCATCCCGTCCCCGTCGACCGGGCCTAGACGGTCGAGGCGTCCCAGGCTCAGCACGAGCTCGCCGGAGCGCGGCACCCCGCCGCCGACAAGGCCGGTGTTGCCGCCTTGCGCCACGACGGGCATGCCCGTCGTGGCACACAGCGCGAGCACCGCGGCGACCTGAGCGGTATCCCGTGGCCGGACGACGGCGGGGGTGAAACCGCGGTACCGGCCGGTCCAGTCGATCGCGTACCCGGCGGTCCGCGAGTCCGTCAGCACGTGCTCTCCGCCGACCACGTCGACCAGGGACCGGCGAAGGGCCGCCGGGAGCCCTCGACCCGAACGCGACCCGTCGGCGGGTGGCAACGCCATCGCTCGCTCCTTGCCTGGGCTTGTCTGGAACCCACAGGGTCCCAGAGGCCAGAGGTAGAGCCGTGTCGCGGAACTCCGCGGCCGCCGCGGGACCGTTCGCTCCAGGGGCACGCGAACCCGTCTATCTGGAGTTCCCCTTCGATCGCCCGCATTTCGGGCATCCGGGCTTGGCCGGACGTGTTGCTCCGCCAGGATCCGCACACCCCACCGCCGTTACTCACCGTGACACGCAGCCTCCGCCTACAACGCTATTGATCAGGCGCGGGTCGTCGGCATTGATCCCGGAGTCAGCCGCGCGGGCCGGCCTGGCCAGCAAGATCCGGTAGTGTCTCCTAGACTGCGGACCTACCTGACGTCGGTTATGGGAAGGTAGAAACTTGCACCGAGAACGCGTGCGCACGTCGCTTGCTCCGAGAGGTTGGCCGGGTTACGCCAACCCAGCGGGGCCAGCGTCAGACCGGACGCTTCCCGCGGCCCGGGAGCGGGGAGAAGCCCTGCCCGCGACGCGTTCAGAGCGGCAAACGGTCGAGCGGACGCCAGCACTCCCCGTCAGGGCACGGTCCATCTTTTCCCGGACTAACGCGAGTCAAAATTACACCGGCCCGCGCCGTTTCCCGGTCACGAGAAGTGATCATTCCACGGCGCCGGCAATCAAGGTGGAGGTAGTCGATGAGTAGCCTGCCCACGGTTTCCCGCCAGACTGGAGTAGAGGGGCCGGCGCGCGGGGACCGGTTCGTCTACCAGGGGTTTGACATCGACGCCGGCACGGGTACCGTCAGCTGCAGGTACAGTACCGATACCGACGACTTCACAGAGGTATTCACATTCTCGCCGGACGGCGGCTGGGACAGGCCAGAAGTGCGGGCGGCGGCAAGAATACTGTTCCTGGCCGCCGGTGTCTCCTACTACAAGACGACGGCCGCGCGAGTCGTGGACCTTGGACCCGTCGGAATGTCCGAGGTCGAGGAGCGGTTTCTTCGAGCGTATTACTTCCACGGTCTAGGTGAGTATGCCTTCAAGAACCGGCTCGACCTGGGTGACATCGAGTTCAACGGTGATCTTCGCACCCCTCCCCCCAGCCGTTACCAGAGCGCGAGCCGCAGGCCGCTGATTCCCTTCGGCGGCGGAATCGACTCGATTGTCACGACGGAACTCATGGCACCGTACAGCACGGACGCCGCCCTGTTCATCGCCAATCGACAGAACGACAGGTTCTCCGCGATCGAGGCTCCCGCCGCGGTGACCGGCCTGCCGATCGTCCGGGCGGAACGAGAGCTCGACCCGAAGGTCCTGGCGCCGACGAGCAAGACCGGCTATCTGAACGGCCACGTCCCGGTGACCGGTGTTCTGTCGGCGGCGGCCGTGCTCGCGGCGGTTCTCGGTGGCCGCGACGCGGTCGTGATGTCGAACGAATGGTCGGCCTCGTCGCCGACGGTGATTCTCGACGGCACGCCAGTGAATCACCAGTGGTCGAAGTCGGCCGAGTTCGAGATACTCTTCCGCGAACTCGTGTCCGAGAGCCTGGGAGACGGGCTCCAGTACTTCTCACGGCTGCGCTCGTTCAGCGAGCTGAAAATCGCCGAGATATTCTCCGCGCTCGAGCGTTATCACCACACCTTCAGAAGCTGCAACAGAGCCTTCGCTCTGAAGCCGCAGAACCGGTACGAGAAGTGGTGCGGCGAATGCGACAAATGCTGCTTCATAGATCTGATTCTGGCCCCGTTTATCGAGCCCGACGCGCTGCGCCAAGTATTTTCCGGCACAGAACCGCTTGACCGCGTGGAACTCCTGGACCGGTTTCGAACGCTGGTCGGGACGATGCCGGACTCCAAGCCGTTCGAGTGCGTGGGCGACCAGCGGGAGTGCATTGCCGCGGTGAAGCTCGCCGTAAACGACCCGAGGCGGAAAGGGCAGCGCGTCCTGGAGGCCATCGACAACGAACTAGGGGAGCCGGCCGCCGGTGTCGACGAACTACTCCGCCCGATCGGACGGAACTTTGTCCCAGACATATACGCGACCGCGATTGACGTGGTCTGACCTCTCCGGCCGGCGAGTCGGTATCTGGGGATTTGGCACGGAGGGCCGCGCGAGCGTCGCCCGCCTTCAGGCGATGGGAACCACCCCGGCGGTGATCGTTGATGACGGCGACGTCGAAGGTGGCGGCCTGCCGGTCATGACATTCGACCGCGGCGGCCTGGAAGCCCTCGCGGACTGCGATGTCATCATCAAGACGCCCGGCGTCAGCCGCTACTCCACCAGGTTTCTCACCCTGGCGGACAAGGGGATCCCGATCGTCGGAGGTCTCGCTCTCTGGCTGGAAGGGCGCGATCTTTCCCGGGTGGTCTGCGTGACCGGCACGAAGGGCAAGAGCACGACGACGGCCATAATCGGCCATATGCTGCGCGGGCTTGGAATATCCCCTTTCGTGGGAGGAAACTTCGGGCTACCGCCCTGGGATCCCAACGTCGACCACGAACGCCATGACTGCTGGATCATCGAGACGTCGAGCTACCAGGCCACAGACGTGAGCGTTTCACCTCCGGTCGTCGCGGTCACCTCGCTCTCGCAGGACCACATCGACTGGCATGGAGGATCGCCGGAAAACTACTACAGAGACAAGCTGTCCGTCTGCCGGCAGCCGGGCGCGGACCTGACTGTCGCCAACGGCGATGACGAACTGATCCGGGATCGAAGCGAACTGCTGGGCCCCAGGGTCCTATGGGTCTCGTCGGCCGAGGCGTCACCTTCCTGGATCCACTCGATCAAGCTTCCCGGAAGCCACAACCAGATGAATGTCCTCATCGCGGCGGCCTGCGTCCGAGCGATGGGGGTGGCCGGCGCGGACCACGACGAGGTGCTTCAGGAGGCCCTTCGGGGATTCGAGGGCCTCGAGAGCCGCCTGAACACAATTGGCGAGGCTGGCGGCGTCACGTTCGTCGATGACAGCCTCTCGACGAATGTCCTTCCGACCATGGCGGCGCTCGACTCGTTTCCGGGTCGTCGCATAGCACTGATCGTCGGTGGCTACGACCGGCAGATCGACTATGCCCCTTTGGCGGTCGCGCTGCGTGACCGAAAGTATC
Organism: Pseudofrankia coriaricola; assembly: GCF_032027725.1. NCBI lineage: Bacteria > Bacillati > Actinomycetota > Actinomycetes > Frankiales > Frankiaceae > Pseudofrankia > Pseudofrankia coriaricola. The sequence continues at coordinate 73,058 of NZ_JASNFO010000076.1, forward strand.
CGACCAGCGTCCAGACGCTTCCGGACAGCGGTCCGCGCATCCGGGCGGCGATTGAGGCGGTCGACGGCACCCCACCCGTCACCGATCACGACGATCTGCGGTCCGCGGTGCGCGCGGCCTTTGCCTGGGCGTCGCCGGACGGGATCGTGCTGCTGTCGCCAGCGGCACCGAGCTTCGGGCATTTCGCGAACTACCGCGACCGGGCGACCGCATTTCGGCGGGCCTTTGACGAGTGCGCGCGACGCTGACACCGCGGCGGCCAGCCCAACGCGGCGAGCGCCGCAAGGCGGCCGGCATCGTCCCGGTCCGCGCGTGGCCTGTTGAGTGGCGATCCGTGAACAGAATTGGCCGTCAGCGCGAGGACAGTCCGTCGAGGAAGACCAGGCGTGGTGGCGGGCCTTGTACGTAAGGCAGCTGGCGGGTCTGTAGGCAGGCTGGGCGCCGTCGTGCCAGTCGTGGCGGCCGTGGTCAGCGAAGGTGTCATCGCTCCGGCACCGCGTGGGCGTTACTACAGTGGGCGGATGGGTCGGAATCCTGTGCTGCGACCATTCCTCTTCAGCGGCGACGACGTGACCGCCGTCATCACGACGAGGCACGGTGGAGTGAGTTCGGGGAGCTACGCGAGCCTCAACCTCGGGGACCGCGTCGGGGACGACCACGAGGCCGTGCTGGAGAACCGGCGACGGGTCGCCGACGCGCTCGGCGTGGACCGGTTGACCGTGCCCGACCAGCGGCACACAAACCGGGTGGCCGTTGTCGGCCCGGCGCTGGCCGGCCGCGGCCATGACGGTACAGCGGACTCGGTCGCCGCGTTCCCCGCGACTGACGCGCTCATCACGGATCTGCCCGGCGCCGCGCTTGCGATCACGGCGGCCGACTGCGCTCCGGTGGTGCTGTTCGATCCCGGTCGGGGGGCGATCGGGGTGGCGCACAGCGGCCGCGGCGGCACCGTGCTCGGCGTGCTGCCGAAGACGATCGAGGCGATGACCGCGAGCTACGGCACAGCGCCCGGTGACCTGCTCGTCGGCATCGGTCCGGCGATCGGCGCCGCCAGCTACGAGATCGGAGACGCGCAGGCGGCGGAGGTCACGGCCGCGTTCGGTGACGCGGGCCTTCTCACGCCGACCCGCCCTGGCCACTGCACGCTCGACGTCGTCGGTGGCCTGCGCATCCAGCTCCGCGCCGCCGGCGTCAAGGACGCCAACATCCACGACATGGCCATCGACACCAGGACCTCGACGGACACCTTCTTCTCCGACCGAGCGACCCGCCCGTGCGGCCGCTTCATGGCCGTGGCGGCCCTCCCGGCCTGACCTCGCCGGCCCGGTGCCCTTGCTCGCGCGGCATCTGCTTCGCTCCATCGCAAGGGCGACATCGCCCTCGAGACCTACTGGTCGGCCGAGAGGGGCACCAGTCGAACCGGTCACTGACGGCGGCGCGCGGCCACCGGCGCGGTGAGAGCGGCCGCATCCGTCGACGGTTCAGGCCAACCAGGTTCTGAACCGGTCGCGGTGGCGGGAGGGGCGGGCGTCAGCGGCGTCGCGGGAAGGCGCGCCACGAGCTGACCGGCCCGGCCCGGTGCGGTGATCCATACCGCGCTGGCCACCAGGAGGCCGCCCACGATGCCGTCGAGCCAGTAGTGGTTACCGGTCAGCACGACGACGAGCGTGGTGACGACCGGGTGGGCGAGCGCGACCCACCGCGCCCGGGACCGCAGGATCGTGAGGACGCCCCATGCCTCAAGGATCGCCCAGCCGACGTGCATGCTCGGCATGGCCGCGTACTGGTTCGCCGAACCGCCCTCCGACGGGTACGGCGACGGGCCGATGAGCCGGCCGGTGTCGACGATGCCGACGTTCGGAAGCACCCCGGACAGGAAACGCGGTGGCGCGAGCGGGTAAGCCAGATGGATCACCAGCGCGGCGCCGGTCAGCGCGATCAACGCGTTACGTACCCGGGCCCAGTGGTCACGGTGGCGCAGCAATACCCAGGCCAGAAAGAGAATCGACGCCGGGAAATGGACGTACATGTAGAACCGGTTCGCCAGTTCCACCAGCGTCGTCGAGTGGAGGGCCAAGCGCTGCACGGCCTCCTCGCTCGGCAGGCCGAGCGCCCGTTCCAGATGCCAGACCTCCCGCGCATGTCCCAGCGCGTCGCTCTCGTGCCCGGCCGCGAGCTGCCGCCCGAGCCGGTAGACCTTGAACAGCCCGGCGAGCAGCAGCGCCTGGCCGAGGGCGTATCCGAGCCACCGACCGAGCGATCGCGCCTTTCTTAGCGGCTCGTCGGCGTGCGGCGACGAGCCCGCGTCCACCGTCTCCCGTCCCCCGGCACCCATCGCCGCCGCGCTCATCGCACTCCTCCCGCTCACCCGCCCGCCTCGTCGTCGCGTTCCACGCCAGGTCCGCACGGCCTGGCGCGTACATGGACTCTGGGCGTCCCGCCGATGTCTGGCTCGTGAACCATCAGTAGCGCACGTTCGTGACGTACCACCATCAAGGCAGGCAAAACGCCCCAGCGACACTGCCAGCTCGGCGCCGGCGGATCACGTCAACCCTCAACCGGGGCCAGCTGATGCGAGCCGATGCGCGCCGGCCGTCGCGGGCCGGCCCGCCGGGCTGGAACCGCTGTGTCAGCCCGATGGACCCATGAGTGATCCTGGGGACAACGGCCGCCGGGTGTGCGAAGGAAGATCATTTTCGCACACCCTTTGGCCCTCTAGCCAGACGAGAACAGGCGTCCGCGACCGTCGACGGCGGCTCTGAAAGATCCACAGACGGATTCGGGAGGCCGCCCGGGCGCGCACGGTGTCAGAGTGCCGGTACCAGGGGCCGTCGCTCCGCTGGTGGAGTGGCACAGATTCTGATGAGGGGTGCGATGCCGTATGTGTCGCCTGTTCGGTATGAGTAGCTCTCCGCGGCGTACTCACGCCACTTTCTGGCTGCTCGACGCCCCGGACAGCCTCAGCGACCAGAGTCGGCGTGAGCCAGATGGCACCGGGCTCGGCTATTTCGACGCGGACGATTCCCCGCAGCTACGCAAGGCACCCATCGCCGCCTACGAGGACCGAAGTTTCGCCGGGGCGGCCAGACAGGTCGAGTCGGCAACATTCCTCGCCCATATCCGTTTCGCCTCCACGGGAGGCGTGGAGAAACGCAACACCCACCCCTTCGAACAGGACGGTCGCCTGTTCGCGCACAACGGGGTGATCGAAGGCCTGGCCGAGCTGGACGCCGAGCTCGGCGCCGACCTGTCGGCGGTGAAAGGTGACACCGATTCCGAACGGTTCTTCGCCCTCGTCACCCGCGAGATCAGATCGGCCGACGGCGACGTGGCCGCCGGCATCGCCCGCGCCGCCCGCTGGGTCGCCCAGCACCTGCCCCTGTATGCCCTCAACGTGATCCTCACGACCTCGCGGGGGCTGTGGGCGTTGCGCTATCCCGACACCCACCCGCTGTATGTCCTCGAACGCCGGGCCGGCGGCCACCACGGCGACCGGCATCTCGACCACAGCGGCACCGCCGGCCACATGCGCATCCACTCCCGCGACCTGGCCGACGTTCCCGCGCTCGTGGTCGCCAGCGAATGTATGGACGACAGCCCCGCCTGGCGCCTGATGGATCCCGGTGAGCTCCTCCACGCCGGGCCCGACCTGCGTGTCACCCGCCAGATCGCGCTCCACGACGAGCCCGCGCACCAGCTCTCGCTGAAGGACCTCCGGCCCGAGGCCGCGGCGTCGCAGCAGCACAGATAGTCGCAGCGGCACAGACAGCGGACCGGGCCACCGGTCCGCTGTCCCGCGAGGTCATGCTCGACGGCTACCGGCCGAGCATGGCCTCGAGCGCGATGTTGTCCGGGTCGCGGAAGGCGAGCAGCCAGCCATAGGGCAGCTCTCGCTTCGGCGTGAACGAGGCGCCCGCCGCGGTGAGGTTTTTCTCGAGCTCGTCGAGGTCGGCCTCTGTCTCCACGGAGAACGAAAGATGATCCAGCCCGGGACGTTTCTCGTCGAACGGTTCCACGATGCGCTGGTCGTGTTCGCGCAGGACGAGGCTCAGCCCGCCGGGAAGAACACCGTGCGCGAAGGACGTCGTGTCACCGCGGCCGCGGGCCTGCTCCTTCCAGCCCAGGACCTCGGTGTACCAGGCGCAGCTTCGATTCAGATCCGTCACAGTAAGACCTACGTGTGACACCCCGAGCGGCGGCATATCGATCCTCCCCAGATGAGCGAGTCGACGGCCGCCCAGTTCCGCGCTGGCCGACCGGGTCGAGTCCACAACAGGACGCCGGGTCATCTCAAAACCTCGGACGCGTCGTCATCGGACCCGACCGACTGTAGGCAGGGGCGACCGCGGACGTGCGACCTGGACGGCCTTCCTCGGTACCGATCCGGCCGCGCTCCGGCCACGACGAGAGGACCTACGATCGCGCCGTGACCGCCGTGACCGCCGTGACCGCCGTGACCGCCGCGCCGCTCATCGCCATGCGTCGGCACGCCACAGTGGCCGCGGGCACGGTGGAGCACCACGCCACCGACGTGATCTCGTACTGGCACCGCCACGACCTGCACGAGATCGAGTACGCGGTATCCGGATGTGCCGAGATCCGCACCCCCACCACTCACTACCTGCTGCCGCCGTCCTACGCGGCATGGGTACCCGCCGGTGTCGAGCACGCGCCCCTGCTCAGGGATGTGACCACCATCGCGGTGTTCTTCGACCCCGCCGCCTTCGACTTTCCGCGCGCGCGGGCCGCCATCATTCCGGTGCCGCCGGTGTTGCGCGAGATGATGAGATACGCCACCCGGTGGCCCATCGGCCGGACCCACCATGACGCGGAGGCCAGCGGCTTCTTCACGGCGCTCGCCGGCGTCGTCCGCCGTCAGCTCGCGTACGAGGCGCCGCTGTCGCTGCCGGTCTCGGACGATCCCGTCGTCCGGGATGTGATCGCCTATACCGCGGCTCATCTGGCCGATGCCAGGGCCGCGGCGGTGTGCCGCGCCGTCGGAATCTCCGAACGTGTGCTGCGCCGGCGGTTCGCGGCCGTCCTGGGCCAGACCTGGCAGGAGCACCTCCAGCAGGCTCGGCTGTTCCGGGCCATGGCTCTGCTGAGCACGTCAACGATGTCGGTCGGCCAGATCGCCGCCGCGGTGGGCTTCGGGAGCGCGAGCGCGCTGGCCCGTGCCTTCCGGGCGTGGACCGGTGAGACGCCCTCCGCGTATCGCGATCGGTATCTCGCGACCGATGGCACGAACGAGATGACCCCGAACCGGGGGTAGACGGACCCGCGGTCGCGGCGCCCCTCTCGCCCCACACCTCGCGGTTCGTCGTGCAGTTCGGCAGCGGGAGCTCCAGCGCGAGCAAGGTGATCGCGATCGCGATGACGGCGTCCGAGAAGAAGACCAGCCGCTCGGCGTCTCGCCCCCGTGCCTGCGTCAGCATCGCGCGTGGCGTCGGCATCAGGCGGCGCAGCGGCATCGGCCCCGGCCGGCATCCCGTCGGTCACCCGGTTCCTCATCCGGTAGCGCTATCGGACGGCCAGAGCGCCGGTACGCCGTCATCCGGCCCGCACGGTCCAGACGAAGGCATGGGCGGCACGACCCGCCCGCGTCGCCATGCCCACCACGGCGCGGGGGCCGCCGGTCCCGACGCCGTCGCTCGCGGCGAAGCCGGAGGGGACGCCCAGGTCGGTCGCGGTCGCGACCAGTCCCAGCCCAGTGGGCGCGGTGCGCGCGGTCCAGAGCACCGCGTGTGTCGTCGTGCTCCCCGGCGCGACCGTCGAGGAACCGGCAATGCGGCCGGCGTCATCGATCGACGCAGCCAGGCTCTCGTCGCCGCCGAGGACGCCCAGGTCCATCATCGTCCCGTCCGCCCAGACGAAGGCGTGCACTGCTTCCCCGGCCGTGGCCGCGTGGCCGACGACCTGGCCACGCTCGTTGATCGCGGCCGCGAAGCTCGATCTGCCACCGAGCGTGCCCAGGTCGGTCATCTGCCCCTTCTCCCAGCGGAAGGCGTGCGAGTCGTCGGATGCCGTCGAGCTCACGCCCACGACCTGCCCACGTTCGTTGATCGCGACTGCACGGACGAAGGCGTACCCGTCGGCCCGCGGCTCGAGGACGCCGAGATCGACGAGCCGGGCGCCGTCCCACAGGTAGGAGCGAGTAACCCGCGCACCGCCTGGTTGGACGATCTCGGCCGAGCCGATCACCACGCCGTGGTCGTTGATCGCCTCGCCATACTGCCTGACCGCGCCAGGCATGGCGGGAACCCGGGTGAACTCGCCACCGCCCGCCGGTCCGACGCCGGCGTGGACGACGACCACGGAGGCGCCGTTGTCGACCAGCACGTCGCCGCGGTCGTTGATGTCCTTGCTGGTGCCGGCGCCCGGCGGGCCTACGGGCACGGCGACGGCGTCCGGCAGGTGCCAGACCACCGGTTGGAAGCGGCCGTTCCCGAGATCGACCGCTCCGGCCACCTGTCCCCGCTCGTTCAGTGCGCCCACCATGATCGAAGGTCTGGTAGCGAGCGGCGCCGTGGCCGACGCGGGATCGCCTGACGGCGCGGGACTGCTTGACGGCGCGGCGAGGTCGTAGCGACGTCCACCGGTGAACAGGAAGGCGCGCCCACTGTAGGGCCAGTAGCCGGCGACGTCGCCCCGCGCGTTGATCCCCGCGATGGTGGCCGGGCCCGCGCCGTCCCCGCTGACGTCGGTCACAGCCTCGATGCCGAGCGGCGACGCCGGGCTCGCCGCTTCCGAACCAGAGATCGCGACCGGCGACCCACCATTGGACGGCGTGGACGCGTCCAGGCTCCCGCACCAGGCCAGCCCGCCGAACAGCGCCAGCCCGCCGACCGTGGCCGCTGTGGCGAGGGGGACCGCACGGCGCGCGACGATCGAAGCCAGCATCACGACCACGACGACATCGTGATCGACCCGCGGTCACCTGTCGACCAGGAGGGCGCCGACTCGGCCGGGAGAGCGCCGTCATGACGTACTTGTCAGCGCCGCGGGCAGGCACCGGCGGAAGTGGGAGCTCTCGACCGGAACGGTGCCTCCGGTCGACACTGCAGGGCGTGCCTGAGACCACCGCGGCGCCCCGCGCCGCCGACGAACCGGAATCCAGGGCTGCCGAATTCAAGGCTGCCGCGTCCCAGCCCGCCGAGCCCGAGCCGGCCGAGCCCGCGTTAGCCGCGGCTTCCGAAGCGGCGGCGCCCACGACGTCGGGCGACGTGCTGTTGACGTCCACGACCGGTCGGGTGCGGCTGCTGACCCTGAACCGGCCCCGGCAGGCCAACGCCTTCAGCTCCGGCCTCTACCTGGCCGCCGCCGAGGCGCTGCGCGCGGCGGCCGTCGACGACGCGATCGGCGCCGTCGTCCTGACCGGCGCCGGCAAGTACTTCTCCGCGGGCACCGACCTTGTCGAGATGGCCGCCCAGGCATCCACGGTCGCCGCGGAGAATGCCGAGGCCACCGAGACGGCGGAGGAGGCGGCCGCGGGCACAACCGGCGGCGGTCCCTTCAACGCCTTCCTGGATGCGCTGACGACATTCCCGAAGCCGCTGCTCGCGGCCGTCAACGGCGCGGGCGTCGGGCTTGGCCTGACCATGCTCGCCCACTGCGACATCGTGCTCATCTCCGAGGAGGCCCGCCTCCTGGCGCCGTTCACCACGATGGGCGTCGCTCCGGAGGCCGGCAGCAGCTACCTGCTGCCTCGCCGGATGGGCCGGCAGCGGGCGGCGAAGGCCCTGCTGGCGGCGGAATGGATCTCGGCGGCCGAGGCGGTGGAGACGGGCCTGGCGCTGCGGGCCTGCCCGGCGGAGACGCTGCTGGCCGAGACGTTGGCGCTCGCCTCGACGATCGCCGACAAGCCGCTCGCCTCCGTGCTCGCGACCACCCGGCTGATCCGGGATGCCGAGCGATCAGGCGTCGAGCGAGCCCGGCAGGCCGAGAACACCGCCTTCCGCGAGCTGATGCGCCGCCCCGACCTGGGCACCGCCATCCTGGACCGGCTCGGCCCGGCCACCCGCGACGAGCGGCGGAGCTGACGGCGGCGGAGGCGAGGCGGCAAAGGGGGAGCGGCAGGACCAGGCTGGCTCGACGCGGGCCAGCCGGCGGGGCTGGCCGCGCACAGCGCGTCCGCCGCGTTCAGACAACAATTCCCGCTTATTCCACATACCCATGGCGACGCAAGCCGCCAGCACGTTGGCGGGACGGATAGGCTGTACATTTCCTTGGCAATAGCATGTCGCGTCGCCTAACAGGTACGACGCCTCCCACGCTGCCACGTCCGATACAGGGGAGCACGGTGGAACCGATCCGCGAGCGCGCGGCCGACGCGCAGCCGCGGCCGGTCCGCCGCGCTCCCTGGTCGGGCCGCTCCCCCGCCGCCGCCGCCGAGTCGGCCCGAGAAAAGATCATCGACGCCACGTTGGCCTGCATCCGGCGGCACGGCCTGGAGCGCACCTCGATAAGCGCGATCGCGACGATCGCCGGCGTCTCCCGGCCGACCGTCTACGCCTATTTCGACACCCGCGAGGCACTGGTATCCGTCGCGCTCGAGCAGGCGGGCGCGTCGATCGCCGAACGGGTCGTCGCCGCGGCCCGGCGCCGGTCAAAGACGGCCGGCGACTTCGCGGTGGAGGCGCTGATCGCCGCCCGCCGGGAGTTCCGCGCCGAGCCGGCGCTGCATCCGATCAGCCAGGCCCCGGCGGACCCGTGGGCCGCGAACGAGGCGTTGTCCGAGAACTCGCTGCAGATCGCCAGGACCATCCTTGAGCCGATCACCAGCTACGACCCGTCGCTGGAGTCCCGGCTGGATGAGATCACCGAGACGCTGATCCGCTGGCTGCTCTCGCTGCTCATCTTCGACAGCGACCGCACATCCAGCGACACCAAGCTGCGTGCCTACCTGCGCCGCAGCGTCGTCCCGGCGATCCTTCCCCCCGAGCCCGGCGAATGCTCCACCGAGCCGGGTGACTCCGAACCCACCGACGCGTCCACAGCCGAGGACGAGCCGGCTGCCGACAAGCCCGTCCCCGCCGATCCCATCCCCTGACGCGCGTCGTCGGGCGGCTCAGGTCGTCGACTGGACGGTCTCGCGTTCGTCCGTGCGGCCGGCCTCGGCGGGCTCCGTCGAAGCCGCCGCCCTGGCCGGGCGCATGAGGATCAGGACGAGGATCGCGGCGAGGACGCCGACAGCGCCGGCCACGACGAAGGTCGCCTGGACGCCGCTGACGGCGGCGGCGTGCGCGGCCGTGTCGAACGCCGGCCTGGCATCCGCCGGGGTGGCGTTCAGCAGGCCGGGGGTCTGGCCCCCGGCGATCGCGTGTGCCACCCGGCCGCCGCCCGCGGGGATGGGCTTGCCCGCCAGGCTGTCCTGCGCGCGGGCGACGAAGACGCTGCCAAGCGCCGCGATACCGAAGGCGTAGCCCAGCTGGCGCATGGTGTTCACCGCTCCCGCGGCCATCCCGGTGCGCTGGAGGGGCACCAGGGACATGGAGACCGATCCGAGCATCGGGGTTGTCATGCCGACGCCGATACCGATGATCGCGAAGCCGGGGATCAGGGCGGGCCAGCTGGCCGACCCGTGCACGAGCAGGGCGACCACGAACCCGCCGACACCGATGAACGCGAGTCCACTGCCGATCACCAGGTCCGGTCGGCGCTCATGCAGGAACCGGCCGAGCAGCGCGGAGACGAAGAACGCGGTGATGGAGAGTGGCAGCCCGGTGAGGCCTGCCTCCAGCGGACTCATCCGCAGCACCGACTGCAGCCAGATCGATGTGTAGGTGAAGGCGGAGAAGGCGGCGAACGTCATCAGCAGTCCGGCGATCAGCACGGCGACGAACGAACGGTTGCGCAGCAGCGCCAGGTCGAACATCGGGTGCGACGAGTGCGCTTCCAACGCGGCGAACGCCGCCAGCAGCACCACCGTCGCGCCGAGGAGCAGCCAGACGCCCGCGTCCGACCAGCCGTCGTCGTTCGCCCTGATCAGCGCGTATGTGGCAGCGGCGGCCGCGGCGGTGAAGCTGACGATGCCCGGGACGTCCACCCGGATGCGCAGCTGTGCCCGAGCGTCCGTGAGGACCGTCAGCGCGAGCACGACGGCGACCGCGCTAACGGGCAGGTTCACGAAGAAGATCCACCGCCAGGAGATGTACTCGGTGAGCACCCCGCCGACGATCGGGCCGATGGCCGACGACGCGCCGGCGACCGCTCCCCAGATCCCGTAGGCGGCGCCCCGGTCCCTGCCCGTGTAGGAGGCGTTGAGCAGCGGGAAGTTGGTCGCGAACATGGCGGCGGCGCCGATGCCCTGCACCGCGCGGGCCGCGACCAGCAGCCCGTCGTTCGCGGCGAGTCCGCACATCAACGACGACAGAGCGAACACCACGAGCCCGGCGATGTAGGCCCGGCGGTGCCCGACGATGTCCGCGATCGAGCCGGCGCCGAGCACCAGCGCGGCCAGCGCGAGCGCGTAGGCGTCGATGACCCATTGCAGCGCCCCGAAGGACGCGTGCAGGTCGTCGACCATGCTCGGCAGCGCGACGTTCACGATCGTGACGTCGACTAGCAGCATGAACGTGCCCAGACAGACCGTCAGCAGTGGCAGCCATTTGCGCATCGTGATACCTGCGATTCCGGCGAGACAGTGGTATGCGGTTGGGCCCCTCGTGGGCGGCTCGGTCTCCCAGCATGCTCCACGGGTCCGACAAGTCGGCCGTTCCGGGCGGCCGGGCCGGCCGTCGTCCGGGGACGACGGTCGGCACCTACCGAGACCGCGTGGTCGACGGAGGACTGCCGCGTCCCGGGCACCAGTGCGTAGATTTCCCCTGATAGACGCACCTAAGCGGCCCGAATCCGCCGTCCTCGCGGCTTGCGCAGAATCTTGAGCCTGTCAGCCGACGACCCGCAGCCAGAACCATGAGGCGGTCGGCACGGAGGCGCTCCGGATGCGCTCAAGCTTGACGGCCGCCGTCTCCATGAGACCGGTCGCCGCGACAGAACTCATCGCGACTCGTCGCGCGGCCAGGCGCGGGAAACGGGTTCGCCGTCACTCAGGCGGTTGGGTGGTGCCGCCGAAGTAGCTCTCCTCGATGAGCTCGGGGTGCGCGATCAGGTGAGCGGCGTCCTCATGCAGGGCGATGCGGCCGCGGTCGAGGACGTAGGCCCGGTCGGCGACCCGCAGCGCGAGCGAGACGTGCTGCTCGACCAGCAGTACCCCCAGGCCCGTCTCGTCGGCGACGCGGCGCAGCGCGGCAAGCAGCGGCGGCACGATGCCGGGCGCGAGGCCGAAGGAGAACTCGTCGACCAGCAGCAGCGCGGGCCGGCGGACCAGCGCGAGGGCGAGCGCGAGCTGCTGGCGCTCGCCGCCCGAGAGCGCTCCGGCCGGCCGGCCGAGCAGCGCGCTCAACGCCGGGAACAGTTCGAGAACGGCCGCGATCCTCTCCCCGGCCCGCTGGGCGCCGACCGACGGGGCGGCATCGGCGCTGGCGGTGGCACCGCGGGTGCCATCGCTGCCGGAGGGGCCGACGCCGGCTGGGGCGCCCGCGCCCGCGGCGGGGCCAGCCGCGGTGTCGGGACCGGGCCAGCCCGCCCCGGCGGCACCGCGCGGCGCGGGATGGCGGACGGCCAGCCGCAGGTTCTCCCGGACGGTCAGGGTCGGAACCGAGCCATGCCCCTGTGGCACGACGGCGAGCCCCCGCCTGGCCAGCCTGTCGGGAGTCGCTCGCCGGGTGGGCGAGCCGAGCAGCGTAACCGTGCCGGTGACCGGCGACAGCAGCCCGGAGATCATGCGGATGAGCGTCGTCTTGCCGGCCCCGTTCGGGCCGAGCAGGGCGACGATCTCTCCTGGGCGGACGGTGAGCGAGACGTCGCGCACCACCGGCGCGCCGGCCGGGACACCGCCGCCCGCGAGGGCGAGCACGCCGCGGCGCCGCCCGCCGTAGCGCCCGACGACCCGGTCGACCTCCAGCAACACGGGCGGCAGCGCCCGCGCCGCCGCCGAACCGGGCCTGGCCGGCGTGGTGTCGCCTGTGGACGCCGGCCGGCGGGGCCGCGGCGGGGCGGGCACGTCGGCATCGCTCGGCCCGGTGCCCAGGTAGGCGGTCCGCACAGCGGGGTGCACCCGGACCCGCTCGGGCGGTCCCTGGGCGACCACCCGCCCGCCGTCGAGCACGACCACCTCATCGCAGACGGAGAAGACGAGCTCGACGTCGTGGTCGACGAGCAGCACGCCTATGCCAGCGGCGGCGAGCGCACGGAGGCGGGCGGACAGGGCCGCCCGTCCCGGCGCGTCGAGGCCGGCGGCCGGCTCGTCGAGCAGCACGGCTCGTGGCCGCCCGGCGAGCGCCCGCCCGAACGCGAGCGCCGCCCGCTGGTCGTGGGTCAACGTGTCCGGCAGCTGGCTGGCGACCGCGGTGAGGTCGACCCCGCCGCGTCCCGCCCGGGCGAGCCCGCCGCTGATCGCCGCGCCGATGGCCAGCGGCCCGGTCCTCGGGCCGATGGTGATCGGCCCGGTCGAGGCCGGGCCGACGGCGGCGACCGCGGACGCAAGCGGCGAGGCCCCGGCCGGGTTGGCGAGCCTGCCCGTGGCGGCACCGCCGGCGACGGCCAGGTTCTCGGAGACCGACAGGTCCTCGAACAGCTCCAACGACTGGAACGTACGGGCCAGGCCGCGCCGGAACCGCTCGTGCGGCGCCAGCGACTCGATCCGGGTGCCGTCGAGCAGGATCGACCCGTCGGTGTCGGACCCGGGCACGAAACCGGTGATCGCGTCGATCAGGGTGGTCTTGCCGGCACCGTTCGGGCCGATCAGCCCAATGATCGTGCCGGCTGGTACGACGAACGACACGTCGTCGACGACGGTCACGCGTCCGTAGCGGACGGTGAGACCGTCGACGGCGAGCCCGCGCTCGGGCGCCACGAGCGCCCCCATGTTCGGCAGTGACCCGCTCACTGACCCACTCACCGGGCGTCCCCCTCCGGCGGTGCCCCACCAGCCACGCCAGTTCCGGGCCGTCGATCGCCCGGGATGCTCGGTTCGCCCGCGGGCGCGACCCCGGCCCGGGAGTCGGCTCCGGCCGGCGGGGCCGGTCCTGTCAACGGGCCGGTCCTGCTCCCCGGCCTCAGCTGGGCGGCGACGCCGCGCGCCCCGCCCGGCCGGGCGCCGCTCCGGCCGGCCCGGTGCGCACCAGCCGTCACGGGCACCGCCGGCCGCCGGTAGGCGAGTCCCGCGGGCCGCAGCACCGCGAGCACCACGACGGCGAGCCCGCAGATCAGCGACTGGTAGGTACCCAGCCCGGCCACGTCGTCGAGCGCGGTGAACACCAGCCCGCCCGGCACCAGCAGCCCGGCGGTCAGCGCTCCGGACACCGTCGTCACCCCGCCGACCGCGACGACGGCCAGGAAGAACAGCGACGCGGTGACGCCGAACGAGTCGAAGGAGAGGGTGCCCTGGCCGTAGCCGAGGAGGCAGCCACCCAGGCCCGCGATCCCGGCCGAGATCCCGAACGCGAGAACCTTGGTACGCCGGACGTCTACGCCAGCCGCCGATGCCGCTCGCTCGTTGGCCCGGACGGCGAGCATCCGCCGCCCGAAGCGGGAGCCGCGCAGCCGGACGACGCCGTAGCAGCAGGCGGCCAGCACGACCAGCGACAGCAACCCGTACTGCACCCGGGGGAAGCCGGGGCCGGAGAGCCCGAAGTCAACGCCGAACACCTTCGGCGACGGCACCTTGGTGCCGCCAAGTCCACCGGTGACCAGCGGGTTGGCGAACACCGCCTCCTGGATCGCGACGCCGGCGGCGAGTGTGATGACCGCGAGGTCGATGCCGCGTACCCGGCGGGCGACGAGACCCAGCAGCAGGCCGACGGCGGCGGCCACGGCCGTCGCGAGCAGCGGCGCCACCGGGAACGGGATGTGCAGGCTGCGCTGCAGGCGGGCGAGCAGGAAGCCGGCGACGCCGGCGATTGACATCTGCGCGAGCGAGAGCTGGCCGACGTAGCCGACCAGGACGACGAACGACAGGCAGACGACCGCGCCGGCGATGCTGCGTTCCAGGCCGAGCCGGTAGGTCCCCTGCAGGAGGAAGAGCGCGCCGACGCCGACCGCGAGCCCAGCGAGCAGCGTGAGCGCCGCGCGCCGCGCGCCGGTCGGCGGCCCCACCGGTGGCAGCCGGGTGATGGCCGCGGCGGTCGTGACCCTGCCCGGCACCAGCTGCCCGCGCGAGACGGCGACCCCGATGAGCAGCAGCAGCGGCAGCAGCTCGCGCAGGCCCGGCTGGTCGAGCCAGCTCACGTCCTGCCGGACCTGGAGCAGCGCCGACTGGGCCATGCCGAGAGCGAGCGCGCCCGCCACGGTCGCGCCGAACGACGAAAGGCCGCCGAGCAGCGCCGCCGCGAGCGCGGGCACGACGAACAGCGAGAACGTCCCCGGGTTGAGGGCGGAGACCGGCGCGATCAGGATTCCGGCCGCCGCCGCCAGCACCGCCGCCACCACCCAGTTCGCGGCGGCGATGAGCTCGGTGCGGTAGCCCCACAGCGCCACCGTGTCCGGGTCGGCGGCGACGGCCCGTGTGGCGAGCCCGAACCGGGTCCAGCGGGACACGGCCCACAGCACCAGCCCGGCGGCGATGGCGAGCGCGGCGAGCAGCAGCCGGTCGCTGGGGACCGTCGTGCCGAGCACCTTGACGGGCTTCTGCGTCAGCACCGGGTCGAGGGACCGGCTGTCGGTACCTGACGGCCCGGAGACAAACTGGATCACGGCCACGGCCTGCAGCGCGATCATCAGCCCGACGGCGGCCACAACGGCGGTCATCGGCGGCGCGGAGCGCAACGGCCGGAACACCAGCAGATAGCCGATCAGCCCGAACAGCCCCGCGAGCGCCAGCGAGACCGTGAAAGCCAGGGTGAACGACGGGTGGTCGGTCAGATGAATTCGTGGTGGCACGCCGACGACGGGAAAGACGATGTCGCCGACCTCACGCAGCTCGGCGTACTGGTACGTCGCATACATGGCGAAGGCGCCATGCGCGACGTTGACCACGCCAGATGCCCGATAGGTCAGCACAAGGCCGAGTCCGAGTGCTGCGTACACGGCCCCGGTGCCAAGCCCGAGAACCAACGCGGCTAGATACGTGGACACACCTGTCCCCAAGCTCGACTCGACCGCGCCCGGCTGCCGACGGGAGTGTAGCTTCCTGGTCGTGATCCGTTTTGGGCGTGTTCTCGCGGCTGGCTGTGTAGCGCTGGCGATGGTTCTCGCCGGGTGCACGAGTCAGCGCGGAGGGGATTCGGCGGGCGACGGCACAGGCAGCGGGACGCCCGCCGTCGGGCCGACCGGGCCACCGCTGCTGCTCGGCTATGTGACCCAGGAAAACAGCGCGGTCGGCTCGTTCCCGGAGACCCGGGTCGCCGCGGAGGCGGCGGCCGCGTATGCGAACGCGGAGCTGGACGGGGTCAAGGGCCGGCCCGTCAAGCTGGTGACCTGCGCGACGAACGGCTCGCCCGAGTCGTCGCAGGGCTGCGCGAACAAGCTCGTGGCGCAGCACCCGGTCGCCGTCGTCGGCGGGATCGACGTCGGCGCCGAGGCGGCGATGGAGGTCTACAAGAACGCTGGCATCCCCTACGTGAGCGGCTCGCCGCAGCTCAACGGGGAGCTGAACTCGACGAACTCGTTCTCGCTGACCGGCGGCACCGCGGCCGAGCTGATCGGCATCACCGACTACCTCACGTCGGTGAAGAAGGTCCACAGCGTGCACGCGCTGTACGTCGACCTGTCCGGGCTGCTCTCCATCGCGATCGACTACTCGAGGCAGATCCTGAACAAAAAGGGCGTGACGGACGTCACCCTCACGTCGGAGAAGGCTGACGCCGCCGACTTCGCCCCGGCCCTCAGCAACGCCGCCAAGGGCAATCCCGACGCGATCGTCGTCGTGTTCCAGGCGCAGGCCTGCGCCCGCATCGTCCAGGCTGCGAGCGCACTCAACATCAAGACACCGATGTACCTGATCGGTTCCTGCGCGAGCCCCACCGTCGCCAGGGCGGCCGGCGGGCACACCGACAACCTGGTCTTCGCCTCCGGCTACCTGCCGGCGACCGACGGCGACAAGGACCCCGCCGCCGCGGCCTTCGCCAAGCGGGTGCCGGCCGAGCAGCGGACCTCCGGTTCGGAGGGCTCGTTCTCCGCGGTGCTGGTGGTCCGCAACCTGCTCGAGACCCTGCCGGACCCGACGCCGGCGGCGCTGACCACCGCGCTGCGGGCGACCAAGGAATACCCGAACGTCATGGCGCATCCGTTCACCTGCGACGGCAAGCAGATCAATCTCCTGCCGTCGATCTGCAACTCCGCCGTGCGCCTGCTCACCTGGAACGGCAAGGGCTTCACCGACCTCACCGGCAACTGGGTCGACGGCCGCAAGCTCCTCGACCTCGTCAGCTGACCCCGCCGCCCTCGTTCCATCCGCTCGTCCCTCGGCGG
>NZ_JASNFO010000077.1:0-88877 GCF_032027725.1 Pseudofrankia coriaricola
CTGATCACGGTGGCACAGAACACCCGGCTGATGGCGAGCCTGCGGGCGACCCAGCGCGGACTGCGCTACCAGGCACTGCACGACCCACTGACCGGCCTGGCCAACCGCGTCCTGTT
Organism: Pseudofrankia coriaricola; assembly: GCF_032027725.1. Taxonomy (NCBI): domain Bacteria; kingdom Bacillati; phylum Actinomycetota; class Actinomycetes; order Frankiales; family Frankiaceae; genus Pseudofrankia; species Pseudofrankia coriaricola. The sequence goes on from NZ_JASNFO010000077.1 coordinate 117, forward strand.
CACGTCCGAGATCGACCAGGCCGTCGCCGCGCACCAGGCCGACGGCCGGCCGCTGGTGGTGCTGTTCTGCGACCTCGACGACTTCAAGGCGGTCAACGACACCCTGGGCCACGGCGCCGGCGACGAGCTGCTGCGCGCGGTCGCCGGGCGGCTGCGCGGCGCCGTCCGCCAGGAGGACCTCACCGCCCGCCTCGGTGGCGACGAGTTCGCCGTCCTGATGCATGACCCGTCCGACGATCCGCGCGCGACCGGCGAGAGCACCGCGTGGCGCATCCAGGAGGCGATGCGCCCGGGGTTCCAGGTGCACGGGCGGCGACGCGACGTCCAGGCCAGCATCGGCGTCGCCGTCGCCGAGGCCGGCTCCCCGGCCACCAGCACCGAGGAGCTGCTCCACCGCGCCGACCAGGCCATGTACGCCGCCAAGAACCGCCGCCGTCGCCGCGCCCGCCGGACCGTCCGCGAGCCACGCCGATCCGCTCACCGCTGAGGCCCTGCCCGCGGGCGCCCTCCCCGCGGCCCGCCGGAGTCGCCGTGAGCAGCCGCGCGGCGGGTGACGGCAACCGGTGACGGCAACGGGTGACAATGGAGGCGTGCCAGAGCCAGTCGAGGTCCGCCGCGCCGTGACGGCCGACGCGGCCGAGATGGCCGGACTCGCGGATCGGTCATACAGGCCGTACGTCGCCCGGATGGACGGGCGACGCCCGGGCCCGATGGACGCGGACTACGCCGCCACCATCGACGACGCCGAGGTCTGGGTCGTCGACGGGCCGGCGCACCGGCTGCGTGCCTTCCTGGTGCTGGTCCCCGGACCGGACGGCCTCCTGCTCGAGAACATCGCGGTCGACCCGGTGGCGCAGGGCCGGGGGCTGGGCGGCGCGCTACTGCGCCTCGCGGAGGAACAGGCGTTGGCGCACGCCCACACGTCGATCTGGCTCTACACCCACGTCTCCATGGTGGAGAACCAACGGATCTATGCCGCCCGCGGCTACGTGGAAACCCACCGTGCCACCGACAACGGCCTCGAGCGGATCTTCTACCGCAAGACCCTCGACTGAGCCAGGGGGCACTCGGCGCCCGACAGGTGTCGCGGTGGGGGGGGGGGGGGGGGGCGCCCCCCCCCCCGCGCCCCCCCCCCCGGGGGACGTGGCGGGGGGGCCCCCCCGCCCCCCCGCGGGGGGGGGGGGGGGGGGGCCGCCCCCCCCCCCCCCCCCCCGCGGCGCCTCAGACCCGGTAGAGCTTGGCGGCGTTCCCGCCCATGACCTTCCGCTGGGTCTCCGGGCGCAGGGTGGAGATCTTCTCGCTCACCATCCCGACGGGGTCCGGGTGCAGCGAGGTCGGGTGCGGGAAGTCGGTCTCGAACATGATGTTGTCCTCGCCGACCTGGTCGACCAGGTGCTGCAGGTCCCCGCGGCCGGTCTCGAACCAGAACGTGGCGTACCAGTTGCTCTGGAAGTACTCCGAAGGGCGCTTCTGGAGCTTCTTGGCCCACTTGGGCGCGTTCTCCAGCAGTTCGTAGTCCATCGCCTCGAGCATGAACGGCACCCAGCCGATGCCGCTCTCGACGGAGACCATCTTCAGGTCGGGATTGCGGTCGAACATCCCGGAGTAGCAGCTGTTGAGCAGCAGCTGGGAGTTGTTCTGGAACAGGGACGCGCCGCCGATCGCCGGCTTGACGTAGTCGTCCTGGCTGGGCCAGTACGTCGTGCCGAAATAGCTTAGCGACGTCTGGCTCGCGCCGATGTGGAAGTGCACTGGCAGGTTCAGACCGGCGCAGACGTCCCAGAGCGCGTCCCAGGCCGGGTCGCCGAGATCGGGCGAGCCCGAGTCCTGCGGGTGGGCCGTCATGTTGATGCCGCGAGCGCCCATCGCGGCACAGCGCTGCGCCTCGCGCACGCAGCCCTGGAGGTCCCAGGCAGGCATGATCGGCATCGGCAACAGCCGGTTGCCGGACTCCGCCTGAATCTCCTGCATCGCGTCGTTGTAGATCTCGACACAGAGCCGCAGGAGGTCCGTGTCCTGGACCGAGTTCCGCAGGTTCTGGCCGCCGAGGCCGATCGCGTTCGGGTAGAGGACCTGGGTGTCAATGCCCAGCTCGTCCATCAGGCGCAGGCGCTCCGTCGGGTCCCACGCCGCCGGGTGCACGTCCTCGATGCCCCACGGGCCGCCCTGGGAGTCCCGGTGCGGGTGCTTCTTCCCGTCATGGTCGATGGTGCCGCCCGAGCCGGCCCTGCCGAACGTCTTCCCTTCGATGACCCACATGTCGAGGCCGTCGATCCGCTCGACGTGGGGCATCCGGTCCTCGTAACCCTTTGGCGCCCGCTCAGTAAAAAGATCGTGACGCTCGGTCATGTGAGCGTCCGCGTCGATCACCCGCAGACCTTCAGCCAACCTGACCACTCTGGCCTCCTTGCGCCGTTCGACCACACCGTCCCGATGCCGAGCTGAGCGTACGCTCACTTCGCGGCGCCCGCAATCTCCAATTTTTTATTTTTGATTGACGCGTGCCAGCCGTGACGGTCACGATGGCGACGTGGCGGCCCAACCATTGTTGCGACGGGCGAAGACGAGCGCGGCGGTCGTCGAGTACGTCCAACGCGAGATCTTCGAAGGCCGCCTGCGCTGCGGCGACCGCGTCGACGTCGAGCGCATCAGCTCGGCGCTCGACGTGAGCCCCACCCCGGTCCGCGAGGCCCTCGTGCTGCTCGAACGGGATGGCCTGGTCTCGACCCGGGTGCACCGCGCGACCTTCGTGCAGCACTTCGACGCCCGCACGCTGCGGGCGGACTTCCACGTCCTCGGCCTGCTCGGCGGCGTCGCGGCCGCCCGCGCCGCGACGGACCGCGACCCGGAGGTCATCGCCCAGCTCCAGAGCCTCCTGGGGGAACTCGGGAGAAGCGGGACGGCCGTCGCCCGGCGCGCCGATCTCGCCACCGAGATCGTCCGCGTCCAGCACCGGGCTGGCGCCACGCCGCGCCTGCTCGCCGAGCTGCACGGGCTCGGCGGCTTCCTGGAGTGGGCGGCCCGCCAGAGCGACCGGCGAAGCCATGAGGACATCGTCGAGGCCCACGCGCGCGTCGTCGACGCGATCGTCGCCGGGGATCCGCGCCAGGCGTCGCAAGCCCGGTTGGCGGACGCCAGGGCCGTCGCCGAAGAAGTGATCAGTGAGCTGATCCAGCGCGGCGTGTTGCGTGCCGACGGCAGCAACGCCGCGGCGGGCGGCGGGGCCAGCCCGGCCCAGGCGGCTCGCCGGCAGGTCAGCAGCGTCGCCAACGCGTAGCCCGGCGCCACGCCGCCGCGGGTCGGCATGTCCGAGCCACGATCAGCGCCCGCGCCACGTCGTCACGATCCACGTGCGCCGTCAGGGCCCTGGCCGCGCCCTGGCCACGCGGCTCGCGCCCGATCCGCGCCGCTCGCGGGCGCGGCTCTCGTTGGCGCCGCGGGTGTCTATTCGAGGTAGTCGCGCAGCGCCTCGGAGCGGGCGGGATGGCGCAGCTTCGCCAGCGTCCGCTGCTCGATCTGGCGGATGCGTTCGCGGGTCAGCCCGAACTCGCGGCCGATCTCGTCCAGCGTGCGACTGCGGCCGTCCGCCAGGCCGAACCGCAGCTGGATCACTCGTCGTTCCCTGTCCGGCAGCGCGCGCAGGACGGCCCCCAGATGGTCCGCGCGGCCCGAGATCATGGCCGCCTCCATCGGCTCGACCGCCGCGGTGTCCTCGATCAGGTCGCCGAGGTGGGTATCGGCGTCCTCACCGACCGGGCTGTCGAGGGACACCGGCTCCCTGGAGATCCGGTGGAGTTCGTCGACCCTGGCGGCGGTGACGCCGAGGGCGACGGCGATCTCCTCCCGGGTCGGCTCGCGGCCGAACTCCACCAGCAGCTCCCGGCGCAGGCGCGCCACCTGGTTGAGCAGCTCGACGAGGTGCACGGGGAGGCGGATGGTCCGGGACTGGTCGGCGAGGGCCCGGGTGATCGCCTGCCGTATCCACCAGGTCGCGTATGTGGAGAACTTGTAGCCCTTGGTGTAGTCGAACTTCTCCACTGCCCGGATGAGGCCGAGATTGCCCTCCTGCACGACGTCGAGGAAGAGCATCCCCCGCCCGGCGTAGCGCCGCGCGATCGAGACGACCAGCCGCAGGTTGGCCTCGACGAGCTGCCGGCTGGCCTGCTGCCCGTCCCACTCGACGGCCTCGAGGTCCTGGCGTTGCCTCGCGGACATCTCATCGCCGCAGGTCGTGAGCTTGTGGCCGGCGAACACCCCGGCCTCGATCCGCTTCGCGAGGTCCACCTCGCCCTCCGCGGTCAGCAGCGGGGTCTTGCCGATGCTCGACAGGTACATCCGGACCGGGTCGTGCGCGGCTGACGGCGCGACCCGCGAGTCCGCCGCCCGTCGCCGGGCGGGCGACGCCGGCGCCTCGGCCGGGTCAGCATCGCCGGGGCGGGCGTCCTCCCGCTCCTCGTCATCCCCGCCATCGACGCCCAGGCGGTCCCCGGCGGCGGCGTCCGCGCCGAGACCGTTCTCACCCGGGTCTCCGGGGTCTCCCGGGTCTCCGGCGATAAGGACATCGCCTGGCTCTCCCACGATACGAACGTCGCCCGGCTCGCCGGCGATGCGGACAGGGATCGTGGCTGTCCGCGAACCCGTCGCGCTACCGGGCCGGGTCTTGCTGCCCATGGCTAGCTCCAGCCTGTCGGAGGTTCTGAGCGGTTGGAGTCACCAAAGTCATGGGTCATGACCCTGGGGGCGCCTCATGCCCGTCGGCGCATCGGCCGCGGCGGCTCGCGACTGGCGCCGACCAGAGGGTGTAGTTGGGTGCGCCGCCGCCCGACAACGGTCGTGTCGGGCGATGGAACGTGTCGGGCGACTTGCGTCAGGCTACGCCATCATGCAGCGGCGGCCGGGAGCCGCGACCAACCACCTCATGGTTCTCGCCGCCAGGTGAACCACTCTGGCGGCCCCGGTGACGCCCAATCGGCCACGGGCGCGCTCTCCGGCCTCACACCAGCCGCGCGACCCGCGTGACCCGCGCGAACTCGCGGTGCGGGGACCTGGACGCGGTGGGATCGTCGGCGCCGGTGGCGAGTAGGGTGGTGCCGTTGCCTGTTCTCCGCTGTGTGAGCGTCATGCATCGTCGAACGGAACGGCCGGATGCGGAGCGATCCGTGGCCGGCGCGAGACCGGGAGACGAGAGACGTCTACCGGGAAAGTAGCAAGGAGAACGCTCGTGGCTCAGGGCACCGTCAAGTGGTTCAACGCGGAGAAGGGTTTCGGGTTCATCTCCGTGGACGGTGGCGGTCCGGACGTGTTCGTCCACTTCTCGGCGATTGTGGCGGATGGCTACAAGTCGCTCGACGAGGGGCAGAACGTGCAGTTCGAGATCGTGCAGGGCCAGAAGGGCCCACAGGCCGAAAACGTCCAGCCCGTCTGACGACGCTTCGACCTCACACGGAACAGCGCGCGGCCATCGGCCGCGCGCTGTTCTGCGTCACGCCATACGGCATCCCCCGGCCCCGGGAGGGCACGGGCAACCATCACGGCGACGTGATGGCGGCGGCCGGGCGACAGGCTACTTCTCCTACTGCCGCGGTATCACCGCCGTCCTGCCGCGCAGACCCAGACGGAGCGCGCGGGGACCCAGCGCCTGTGCCCGTTCACCCAGTCCCAGTGGCCGGGGTCATGACGCCAGAAACAGGCGGCCGCGGCGTTGGTGACATGGCTCGGTGCCAGTACGGCCTCGGCCGGAGCCGCGGACAGAACCGAGCCCAGCACAGCCGCGGCGATCAGCAGGGAATATTTACGACCATTTCGGTACTCCATGCCCGCTCCCCCCGGCGCATTGCGCCGTCTCATTGAGGAAGTTCCGGATGGGTTATGGGCGAAAGATACCCACGATTACCCAGAGTCAACCAGGTCGGTGACGTACGGTAATACAAGTCAGAACCATCGGACGCGTTTTCCACCGGCCCGCCGCGCGGTGCGTCGGGGAACGGCTCCTCGACGCGGGCGTGTTGCCGGACGGTGATCCGCCTTACCGCTTGTTGAGCAGGCCGGCGTCGACGGGCACGACCGTGCCGGTCACGTAGCGCGCGTCGTCGGACACCAGCCAGGCGATGGCGTTGGAGATGTCGATCGGTTCCACCAGGTCGACGGGCATCGCGTTGGTCAGCGCGCCCGCGAGCGCCGGCGACCTCTCCAGGATGGCGGCCAGGTTCCCGTCGCCGGCCATCGGCGTGCGCACCGCCGTCGGGGCGACGCTGTTCACCCGGATGCTGTACTTCGCCAGGTAGTTGGCCCACGACCGCATCAGCCCGATGACGCCGTGCTTGGCGGCGGTGTAGCCCAGGAATCCCGCCACGGGGATGCCCACGCCGATCAGCCCGCCCGTGGAGCTGGTCAGCACGATCGACCCGCCCTGGTTCCGCTTGACCATCGGTGGGATCGCGACGCGGCCGGTGTTCCAGACGCCCGTGAGATTGACGGCGACGACGTCATCCCACTCCGCCTCCTCCGACGCGCTGCCGCCGCCAGCGCCAATGCCGGCGTTCGCCACCACGATGTCGACCGGCCCCAGCTCGGCCACGCCCTCGTCGTAGGCCTTCCGCAGCGAGGCCACATCGCGCACGTCGGCCTGCCGGGCGACGATACGCCGGCCGGTCGCCTCGACCTCCTTCACCGTCTGCGCGAGCTCCTCCGCCGTGCCCATCGGGTACGTCACCGTGGCGATCTGGGCGCAGATGTCCACCGCGATGATGTCGGCGCCCTCCTGCGCCAGCCGGATCGCGTGGCTGCGGCCCTGGCCGCGCGCGGCACCGGTGATGAACGCGACCTTGCCGTCCAGTTTTCCCATTACCCATCCTTAGCTCATGGTGCGGAGGTCAGGGCCGGGCATTCCGCGATGACAAGCGGGCGCCCACGCTAGCCGACGGTGATCGGCAACGTTTCCCAACCGCGCATCGTCGACGTCGACGACAGCGCGACGTTGTTCCAGTCGACATCCCACGTCGGGAAGCGCCTCACGAACTCCTCGAGCGCGATCCTGGCCTCGAGCCGGGCGAGTGAGGCTCCGAGGCAGTAGTGGGTGCCGAACCCGAAGGTGCGCAGGTTGCTGACCTTGCGGTGAATGTCGAACCGGTCGGGCTCCGGCCAGCAGTCCTCGTCGCGGTTCGCCGACGCGACGAGCAGCATCATGGCGCTGCCGGCGGGCACGGTCTGGCCGTGCAGCTCGACGTCAGCCGTGACGTACCGGGCGACGGCATGGCCGGTCGGCTCGAACCGCAGGGTCTCCTCGATCGTGTTCGGGACGAGCCCAGGATCGGCCACCAGCTCGGCGCGCTGGTCGGGGTACCGGTCGAGCAGCGCGGCCAGCCAGCCGATCAGCCGGGCCGTGGTCTCGTTGCCGGCGCCGGCCAGGACGGTGACGTAGGTCAGGATCTCCGCTCGGGTGAGCGTGCGGGTCGTGCCGGCGGTATCCACGAACTCGGCGCGCAGCAGCTCGGTCATCAGGTCGTCTGAGGGGTGCTCGGCGCGCCAGTCGATGTAGTCGGCGAACAGGTCGGTGTCCATCAGCGCCTTCTCGGACACCTTCATCTGCTGCCCCGGCTCGGTGCGCAGTTTCGCGTCCGCGCGCTCGCGGACCGCCAGCTGGTCCGATTCCGGGATGCCGAGCAGCATCCCGATCACGCGCATCGGCACCTCGTTCGCGAACTCCGCCATGACGTCGAAGCCGTCGGCGCCGTCGAGCCGGTCGAGACAGCGCGTGCAGAAGTCCCGGATCTCCACCTCGAGCGAGGCGACCCGCCGCGGCGTGAACACCCGCGCGAGAAGACCGCGGTGGATGTCGTGGGCCGGCGGGTCCTCCATCAGCAATGTGCCTGGCGGAATCCGGATGTTCGCCTTGATGACTTCCAGGATCGGGCCCCGGGCCGACGAGAAAGTCTTCCAGTCGATCAGGCCGCGGTTGATGTCCTCGTAGCGGCTGAGGGCGTAGAAGTCGTGCTTGTCGTTGTAGTAAAGGGGCGCCTCGGCGCGCAGCCGTTGGTAGACGGGATAGGGGTCCGCGGCGATATCACGGTCGAACGGATCCCAGTAGACCGCGCCGTCACGACTCACCTGGCGGGCCTCCTTCGATGGCCGCGGCACGGCGGCTGGCAACGCCCGGTCGAACGTGCCAAGTTTTAACAGCTGTTCTAGCTGGGCGAGTGCCCAGTGTCAACCAGTACCGCCCTCCAGGAATGCGTTCACGAACCTGGCCCACGGACCTGGCACACGATGCGATCACCCGATCGCCCGCCGGAGTCACGACCCACGGCGCCGGGTAGCCGTCGGTGACCCGGGCGGATCCCGCTCGGCCCAGGCCCAGGCCGTCCGGTCGCCTGTCAGGCCATCTGTTCCGGCGTGCTGGACCGTTCGACCATCCCGACGGCCGACTCGCCGTCCCAGGTGTAGCGGGCGAGCCCCTGGTGCAGCTGCATGCCGCCGCCGACCTCGGGAGGCATCACCATGAACGTCGAGACCAGCGTCTCACCGCCGATCTCGAACGTTCCCCTCGCGGTTTCCAGCACCACCGACACGTCCTCGCCCTTCGGCTCGATGGCGCGCAGCCAGGGCGCGCGCACGACGCGGGCCGGGACGAGCTCGCCGCCGTCGACCACATAGCCCTCGTTGTAGGTGGCCTTGCCGTCTGTGCGCGGCGGGTAGATCGTGAAGCCGAAGCCGCGGCCGCTGGGGAAGAGCGCCGCCTGCCACACGTGGCCCCAGAACTTCGCCAGCCGCCGGATACCCTGCCGCCGGATCCTGTCCGCGCCGCCGTCCAGCCGGTGCACGTCGTCGCCGATGGTGAGCGTGCCGCTGGCCCGGCACAGCTGCTCGAACCGCCAGGGGTAGCCCATCAGGTCGCCCTCCTCCTGCGTCGCCAGGATGCGTCGGGCCTCCTCGCTCGTCGAGCCGTTCTCCCACGGCGGCGCGGCGGGGTAGATGTCGATCTCGGCCCTGACGGGTACCTGCTCGCCGCCGTCCCGAGGCGTCCAGCCCTCGGCCTGTGCCTGGGAGGTGGTCGCGAGCGCCGTGCCGTCGAGCTTCAGGCGCAGGTGGCGGTACGGCTCCACCAGCTCGAACGACAGCGGCCCGGCGCCCAGGATGCGCGCCCGGCCGTCGGCCGCGATGGGGTCGTGCACCGGCCACGGGCCGAACATGCTGTACACCCGTCCGTCAGCGAACGCGATGTTGACCTGGATGTCGTGCGTGTCCCACTGGTCGGCCACGGCCTCGACGCCGATGCGCGGGATGCCGAACGTCCCGCTGTCATCCCAGATCCACGCGTTGACCGACTCCCGCGCCTCGGGGTTGTCGGGCTGCTTGGCGTAGACGAACTCCCACTCCTCGGCGAGTCCACCCGTCAGGTCGATGGCCACAGTGCTGTCTCCTCTGTTCGGCGGACGCGTTCGCGGCGGGGGCGTCCGGTCGCGGTCGGATCAAAACCTGCGCCAGGCGCCTCACGCGTCGTTGTCACCTGTGGCTGGGCGGGGCCAGGAGGCCCTCTTCGCGCGAGTGAGTCAGCTGTCGGCGCGGCGACCATGGCGCGATCATGCGGTGTGTGCGTCTTCCCGGGCGGTCCACCGGGCCGCCCTGCCGACGTAGTCGGCGAACAGCGGCCGTGCCTTCTCCAGGTCGAGGCCAAAGGCTTCCGCGTCCGGATGGACGTTCTGCTCGCGGTTCTCGGCGTTCTCACGCCACCAGCGCCGCATCCCGGCTTCGAACTCGGGCGTGACGGGCTCGCCGAGCCAGGTGTAGAGGCGGCGGACCTCGCCCACGGGGTCACGTTGTACGGCGCGGAAGTCCAGGTCAAAGAAGCGGTGGTCGTGGCCCGCGTCGCGGAACGCCAGCGCGCGGCGCATCCCGACCGACCAGTGCTCGACGTTGAGAGCCGCGAGGTAGGACCGGTCGACCTCGTCGCTGTACATGGAGACCATCACCGCGTAGACGTCGGCGACGGAGACGAGCACCTCGGTCGGGTCCCGGTGCGTCATCACGAAACGCGCGTCCGGGAACGCCTCGACCAGGTGGTCGAGGAAGATCAGGTGCGTCGGGCACTTCAGCCGCCATGGTCTGGGCTCCGTCCCCCACTGGAGAAGCTTCAGCACCCGGCGCTCGTAGAGGTAGGTCGGCGTCAGGTCCGCGTCGAGCAGCCAGGACGAGTAGGACGGGATGTACGCGAACGCCTGGAAGTAGTGCGACTTGAAGTCGAGGCCCATCAGGTCGTGGCACTCGTAGGGCCCAGTCGGTGACGACGGCACCAGCGCGGCCATCCGTGGCGCCATCTCGAGCGTCATCTTCGCCCTCGCCTCGGCCCGGGCGATACGGGGATCCGGGGCGGGCACCGTCGAGGGCGGCGGGCACGGCTCCTCTGCCTGCCACCGCATCAGCGAGCGTGCCAGCGGGTCCTCCCCGAGCAGCGCCGCGAGCGCCGTCGAACCCGTGCGGGGTAAACCCAGCCCGACAAGCGGTCCCTGGATAGCCTCGTCGTCGATCTCCGGATGGCGGCGGTACCAGTCCTCGACCTGCAGGCGGCTCTTCAGGAGCTGGACAATCAGGGCGCGGATGGATAACTCGCCGAGGGCGTTCAGGCTCGCTTCCGTGCGTAACGAGTCCACCAGCCGCTCGAGGCCTTCCCTGAACGTGTTCTCGCCGAAGTCGTCCAGGCCGGTTTCCTTACGTGCCGCCGCGAGCAGGTCGTCGACGTCAGTCATGATGGTCTCCCGTGTGGCTGGGTGTGCGCGTCCGGCACCGGGCAGGCGTTCTCGGCGTCGTGGGGGCGAAGACAGAGGCGAGGGTGGCGGCCGGTTCGGCCTCGGCAAGGGGAGAGGGACGCCCGGCCTGGCTCGGCCCGGAGCGTCGGTGCCACGTTCGCGGGAGCAGACTCCCACGACAATTCGCGGCAGTAGACTCCCGCTAATATGGGACCCGAGTCAAGCTCCGCGGACACGGCCACCGCGGGCCCGACCGCGCGGCGCGCCTATGACAGCCCGGTCAGGCGCCAGCGCTCCGCGGACACCCGGGAGCGGATCGTGTCCGTGGGCGCGGACCTCGCCCACACGTTCCGGACCTGGGACTGGCGGGAGCTGACGTTCCGGGCGGTCGCCGAAGGCGCGGGCGTCAGCGAGAGCACGGTCTACCGGCACTTCGCCAACGAACGCGAGCTGCACACCGCCGTCATGCAGCGCCTGCAGGAGCAAGCCGGCGTGACCTACCAGGGGATCGCTCTCGACGAAGTCGCCGACACCGCGGGCCGCGCGTTCGCGACACTGTCCTCGTTCGCGGCGTCGGGGTATACCACCGCGGTCTCCGACCCGACGATCACGTCCGCCGGCCAGGCGCGCCGCCGCGCCCTCCTCGACGCTGTGGAGGCGGCGACGCCGCACTGGTCGCCGGATGAGCGCGCGTCCACGGCCGCCGTGCTCGACGTGCTGTGGAACCCCGATTCCTACCAGCATCTGGTCGAGCACTGGCACATGGACCACGACCAGGCGAGCAACGCGATCCAGGGAGCCATCGAGGTAATTGTCGCGAGCATTCAGGACAGCGGGCCCGCGGACGGCTCCGGCGAATCCAGGGTGTCCGCGTAGCCCTGAAAGCGGAGCGGAAGAGGCGGTCGGTAGGCTGCCCGCACGATGGTGACGGAATCACATCGTTGGTCGCGAACCGACTTCTCCGACGCCCTTGACCTGGTCGGCCTCTCCTCGGGACAGGGGTGTACAGCCAGCCGAACTCGTCCCAGTACGTTGCCGTGCCGCGCCCGTTGGTCATGAGCGACGCAACGGCACAGTGACGCGGCTACCGGGACGTCGAGGAGCTTCTCACCGAGCGTGACATTGCGGTCGATCATGGCCGGGTACGCGCGGCGCGTATCACGGGCCGAAATCCCGAGTAGGGTCATACCGGTGATAAAAACGACCTTCTGCGCCCTTTTCGCATTTTTCATGCGTAGCTGAAGAATTTTTGGATGCGAGGCGGTTGAGCAGGGTGATCGACATGGCGACGCGGATCATAGAATGAAGGTCGCGATGCTGGCGCCGGTGGCGTGGCGCACCCCGCCTCGGCATTACGGCCCGTGGGAGCAGATCGCCAGCCACCTCGCGGAGGGCCTGGTGGCGCGCGGCGTCGACGTCACCCTGTTCGCGACGCTGGACTCGCGCACGGCCGGGAAGCTGGACGGCGTGTGCCCGCACGGGTACGCCGAGGACCCAGCGCTCGACGGCCGGGTGTGGGAGGCGTTGCACGTGGCCCACGCGCTGGCCCGCTCCGGCGAGTTCGACCTCGTGCACAACCATCTTGACTGGCTGCCGCTGGCGTTCGCGGCGCATGTCCGGGCACCGATGGTCACGACGGTCCACGGATTCTCCGACCCGCGGATCGTCCCCGCCTATGCGCGGGCGGCCTCCACCTACGTCTCCATCTCCGACGCCGATCGCAGCCCGGAACTGGACTATGCCGCGACGGTGTACCACGGCGTCGATCTGGCCGCCCTTCCGTTCTCGGTCGCTGGTGGGGAGGACCTGGTCGTCCTCGGCCGGATCCATCCCGACAAGGGCACCGCGGCGGCCGTCGAGATCGCCCGCCTGGCCGGCCGGCGGCTGGTGATCTGCGGGATCGTTCAGGACGAGCGTTACTTCGTCGAACAGGTGCGGCCCCACGTCGACGGGGACGCCGTGAGCTACCTCGGGCCGGTCGGGCCGTCCAGGCGAGCGGAGGTGCTCGGTTCCGCCGCGGCGCTGTTGCATCCCATCGCGTTCGACGAACCGTTCGGCCTGGCGGTCGTCGAGGCGATGGTGTGCGGCACGCCGGTTGTCGCCTACCGCCGTGGGGCCATGCCGGAGGTCGTGGACGAGGGAGTGACCGGGTTCCTGGTGGACGATCCGGCGGCGGCCGTTGCGGCGGTGGACCGCGCCGCGGATCTCGACCGCGCCGCGTGCCGGGCCACCGCGAGCCGGCGGTTCTCGATGGCTCGTATGGTCACCGACTATCTCGCCGTCTACGAACGCATCCTGCGCTGACCTGTCCGATGGTTCGGGCCCGTCAGGCCCGTCAGGCCCGTCAGCCCTGTTCGACGGGTCGGGCGGTTGCCCGGGTCATCCGCGCGAGCAGGGCGTCGACGGGCACGCTCGCCATCCCGACCCGGGAGTCACCGATCCCGTAGGGGAGCCACAGCCGCCCGTCATGGACCAGCCCGCCGCAGGAGTACACGACGTTGGGGACATAGCCGTCGGTCTCGGTCAGGGTCGGGGTGAGCAGCGGCTCGGGCAGCGTCGCGACCACGGTGGACGGGTCCGCCAGGTCGAGCAGGATCGCTCCCACTGTGTACGTGCGCATCGGCCCGACGCCGTGGGTGAGGACGAGCCAACCCGCTGACGTCTCGATGGGTGAGCCGCAGTTGCCGACCTGAATGAGTTCGAACGGCGCCCTCGGTTCATGGACCGATCGGGACGGTTCCCAGACCAGCCCGTCATCGGACGCCGTCAGACCGGTGGTCTCCCCGTCGGATCGGCAGAGCGCGAGGTGACGGCCGCCGACAAGCCGGGGGAACAGCGCCATCCCCTTGTTCCGGGCCGCCGGGCCGGCCAGCGGAGAGGACGTGAAGATCCGCAGGTCGGGGCTGGTGAGCAGTCTCGGCAGGATGTGGGTGCCGTCATAGGCCGTGTATGTCGCTCGGTAGTCGACGGTTCCGTCCGGTGCGGTGAAGCGGACGAACCGCGCGTCTTCCATTCCCTTGCTCTCGCTGGCGACAGTGGGCCACAGCACCCGTTGCGTGAGGGCGCTGTCCACCGGGAACTCGACTCCCCGCAGCGATCCGGCGACGGACCGGATCCCGGCCAGGATGCCGGCGGCCTGCGGACGGCGCAGGAGTTCCGCGGGCATGCTGGCGAAGGCCCTTTCGAGCCCATCGCCGGCCAAACTCCTGTCGAGGGCGTCGAGGACAGAGCGTGTGACCTCATCGTCGAGGCCATGGTCGGCGAGCAGGGAGCGCAGCCGGCCGCGCTCCCACGCGACCGGTACGACCATGCCGGTGGTGAGCGGACCGGTGCGTGACTCCAGCCGTACCGTCGGGCCTGGGCCCAGCATGCCGACGGCGAAGCCGATCGAGGACATGTGCCCCTCGCCGACGGCGCGCAGGCTGAGCACCAGGCGCAGTGCGCCGGGTGGCAGCCCCGACTGGTCGGGGTGCGCGACCGCCGATGGATTGGTGACGGCCGCGCCTTCCACCGCGTACTCGGCGGTGAAGCTCGCGCCGAGCAGCAGCGTGCGCGCCGGCGAGAGCTCGGCCGGCGCCCGGACGCGGGGAGCCACGATCGCCGCGTGCCGCGCCAGGGTGCCCCGGTAGTCCCGGTGACGGGGCTCGAACCGGTCGAGCAGGGCGTCGACGAGGCCGTCGACCTCGTCGTCGGTCAGGGCGAGTACCCGGTCCACGATGCCCGCGGCCCGGGAGTGCCCCTCGGCGCCCTCCTCGCCGGGGAGGAAGAGCTTCGCGATGACCCTGCCGGGATCCGCGGCCAGCGTGAGCGGAAGCCGGGTGACCAGGTCCAACTCAAGGGTCACGGTGTACTCGGCGACAGCAGCCGGCGGGCGTGCTGCTCCGTGGAGAGCAGGGCGAGCGCGGACTCCGCCCCCTGGTTGGCGTTGCGTCCCCCGGGTTCGAGGCCGTCGTGGCAACCGCCGGTCGTGGTGTCGACCAGCGGAGTGCTGGCGTCGTTCTCGCCGAGGAACCATCCGTGCGCCTGCCGGAGACCGGTGAGCCACCGGTGCTGGCTGGTCGCCGCGTGGGCCCGCGCGCAGGCGTCCGCGATGGCCGCCGCCTCGATGGGCTGCTGGTCGAAGCCAGGCCTGGGATCGCCCCGCGGACGCCGGCCGCCGACGGGGGTCGGTGACAGCGTTCCGCCCCGGGTCTCCACGTGGAGCAGCCAGGCCAGCAGCCGCAGGCCGTCCGCGCGCGCCGTCCGGTCGGACAGGCACATGCCGGCCAGGATCAGCGCCTCCGGCACCGCCGCGTTGGCGTAACGTAGCGTGGGCTCCGGCCAGGGCCATCCGGGATCGTCGCCGATCGGGCCGATCGCGGTGACGGCGTCGGCGAGCAGAGCACGAGCCGACCCGTCGTCCGGATGGGCGAGCAGCAGCTCGCCCGCTCCGAGGGCGGCGAACGTCATGGCTCGCGGCCAGGGGGAACGGCGGGTGGCGCTGGCATGGAACCCGGCCCGGGCCAGTGCCCGCAGCCGGTGGGTGGGCGCCAGGGCCGCCGCGGTGCCCAGCCCCCACAGGGCTCGGCCCCAGCAGTCGCCGAGTTCGGGGTCGTCCCGCCACCGGCCTTCGGTGTCGCGCCGGTTGACGACCCTCCCGTCCGGCGCCTGCGCCGCCAGAACAAAGTCGAGATAGAGCTGGAGCAGCCGGATGAGGTCCAGGGGTGGCGACGGCTCGCGGGAGAGGACGACCAGCCCGCGCGCGACGTCGTCCACGCAGTACCCGTACTCCCGACGCGGGACCGAGCCGAGAGCGTGCTCGAAAAGGCCGATGTCGTCGCTGAGTCGGAAGAGATGGGCAAACGAGATCGCGGATGTCACCGGGTCGCCGTCGCCGTCGCCGTCATGGGCGTGGGCACCGGCGCGGGCGCCCGCTGGGGCGCGGGTAGGGGTGCGACGCCGAGCCTGCTCCCGGTGCGGGCGGCCAGGCCGGCGGCCAGTCGGCGGTAGCTCCGCGCCACCGCGGGCCACAGCAGCTCGGGTGCGTGGGCGGAGGCTGCGCTCGTCAGCCCGCGGGCGACGCCGTCATCGGTGACGATGCTGCGCACCGCCGCCGCGATGGCCGCCACGTCACCGTGCGGCACGAGCAGGCCGGCGCCGTCGCCGAGCAGTTCGACCGCGTGCGGGAACCGGGTGGCGACGACCGGCCGCAGCGCCGCGACCGCCTCGATGAGGATGCCCGAGGTCACCTGGTCGACGGAGTCGTAGGGCAGCAGGACGACGTCGGCGCCGCTCACGAGCTCGGCGAGCGACCCGCTGTCGAGGTAGCGGGGGTCGAAGGTGACGGAATCGGCCACGCCGAGTCGACTGGCCAGCGCGGCCAGCCTGTCCCGGTACTCCTCGCCATCCCGGGCGAGGACCTTGGGATGGGTCTGCCCCGCGACGAGGTAGCGCACAGGCGGGTCGAGGTCCGTCAGTTCCGCCATCGCCGCGATGCCCCACTCGATGCCCTTGCCTGGTCCGAGCAGGCCCCAGGTGAGGATGGTCGGCCGGGCGGACCGCGCGGGCGCGGCCCGGCGGTTGTCCGCCGCGCCGTGCGGGATGACCGAGACCCGGTACGGGTGGACGCGGTACCCGTCGACCAGCCGGGCCCGCGCGGTCTCGGTCATCACGACAACCGCGTCCGCGGACGCGACCAGCGCCTCCATGACCTCGCGCTGGTGCTGGGACGGGCTCACGAGCACGGTGTGCAGGACGACCACCACCGGCACCTCGACATTGTCGAGTACCTCGATCACCTCGTCGCCGTCCGGGCCGCCGTAGACCCCGTACTCGTGCTGCACGACCGCGATGTCGAAACCGTTCAGGAGCCGCGCGGCGCGGCGCGGGCCACCCGGGGTCCCGGCCACCAGGTCCCCCACGACGGCCCCTGGTCGCGGGCCAGGCCCCGCTGGTGCCTCGAGCAGTCGTACCACCCCGCTGGCGGCGCCGGGCGCCGCGCTGGTCAGTTCGTCGAGAAGGGCCGCCGTGAAGGTGGCGAGGCCGCACTGCGTCGGGGAATAGGTGCTCAGAAAGCCGTAACGGAGGGGCACGAAGGCCCACCTTCCGGTAGTTGCCGACACCGAGTCGGCCGGCGGTCACGCGAGCGCTGTGCTCCGTGGATGCGCGACGCGGGGCTCGTGCCCGCGGGGAGGAGCGCCGGTCACCGGCGGGGCCCAGAAACGAAAACGATAGGTCACGTAGGCCTAGGCATCCGTCACACCAGCGGTTGGCACTCGACCTTACTGAGTGCTAACCCATTTGTAGCCCTCTCACACCTCAAAAGCAAACGCGGACCGGCCCCGGGTCTCGCCACGCCACGTCATTTGGTGCACCAGATCGCTACTTCCGCCGGCCCCCGAATGGGTGGTCCCAGCGCCGTCGGGTACCCACACGCGCGCCGTCGGATTCCATGACCGTCGTCGCCCGTAAGCACCCGCAAACGTGAGATTGCATACTATTACTTTCCGTCATTGTATGAGCGCGAATTAGGAATTCTTCTTCCGGGCGAGGCCGTACCACCCGCCGCCCGCTGGTCGCCGGTGGTCTCGACGGTCCGCCGATATGTTTGGTGCCGCGCCCGCTGTCATGATCGGCTGCGGCAGCCTGGACGTATCCGAGCAGCTGCCGGACGGGAGCGTCGCCATGGATTCGAGCGACTACTGACCCAGCTCAACGCCAGCATCCAACAGCGGCTACAGACCTGGCCCCCGACCCCGAGGACATCGTCCCGGCCGACCGCCGACATCCCGGGGGCGTCGAGGGATGTCGGGGGCTGGTCGCCACTGGTAGATCACCACCACCGTGTCGCCACCGTCGTGGATCCGGCCAAATCACGACAGCGACGACACGCCCACGGTGATCATGAACGATTCTGGGCGAAACCAGACCTTGCTGCCGCAGCGCTGGGTCCCGAACCACGTGGTCTGCGAGGCTAGTGGCTGTGGGACGGATTGGTGCGCTGGTGCGAGCCTGCCATCCGGAGCCGACCGCGGCGGTGACGCTGTTCGCCGCCGCGCTGGCGGTCGCCGTTGGACGGCCGGCGGCCGGGGTCGCCGCGGTTGCGGGGGCGGTCGTCACCGGGCAGCTGTCAGTGGGCTGGAGTAACGACCTCGTCGACCGTAGCCGGGACGCGATCGGCGGACGGGCCGAGAAACCCGTCGCCGCGGGCGACATCACGCCGAGAACCGTGGCGCTCGCGGCCGCCGTCGCGCTGGTCGCCTGCGTCCCGTTGTCGTTCGCCTCCGGTTGGCGGGCGGGATGGGTCCATCTGGGCGCGGTCGCGAGCGCGTGGGCGTACAACCTCGGCCTCAAGGCGACGCCGCTGTCCGTCGTGCCCTACGCGGTGTCGTTCGCGCTGCTGCCCACCTTCGTCGTTCTCGGGCAGCCGGGGCATCCGCTGCCGCCGTGGTGGCTGCCGCTGGCGGGCGCCCTGCTCGGGTGCGGAGCGCATTTCGCGAACACGCTGCCCGATCTCGCCACCGATGCCCAAACCGGCGTACGTGGGCTGCCGCAGCGCCTCGGGGCCGTCGGCGCGCGCTGGTCGGCCGTGCTGCTGCTCGTCGCGGGCTCCGTCGTCGCCCTGCTCGGCCCCGTCGGGCCCAGCGCCTGGCGCCTCGTCGTCCTCGGCATCGTGGCCGTGCTGACGGCGTTCGGTCTCCGGCTGGGCGACCGGCACGCGTTCCGCGCTGCGATGGCGATCGCCGCGATCGACGTCGCCCTGATCATCGCCAGCGGCACCCGGCTGCGCTGACGCGGCGTCCCGGCCTGCGCAAGATCGGTCGGGCGTGGACCGGCGCGCGACCGACAGACTGGCCTCATGCCGCAACCCGGACGTGACCGCCTGCGCGAGCTGCTCGACGCGGTGCTCGCCGGCGCCGACGAGGGCGTCCCGCGTTCCCTTGGCGAGATGGCCGGTGAGGCCTTCTCCTCGCCGTTCCACTTCAGCCGGCTGCTGTCACGCGGCGCGGGCGAGCCGCCGGTGGCGATGCGGCGTCGGGTGATGCTGGAGCGCGCCGCCTGGCAGCTGCGGCGGGGATCGACGGTCACCGACGCGGCCTGGGCCGCGGGTTACGACTCCGTCGACGGCTTCACCCGCGCCTTCACCCGCGCCTTCGGCCACCCGCCGAGCCTGCCCGCGCCCAGCCACTGGCTGCCCGCGCCGAACGGCATCCACTACCACCCACCGATGTCGCTGTGGGTGCACTCCACGGAGCACACGATGAACCCCCTCACCGAACAGCTGGTCAGCCACGACCTGGACGACACCCGGGCCCTCCTGGAAATCGCCAAGGGGCTGCCCGACGCCGAGCTCCGCGCCGAGCGGCTTCCCTTCCCGACCGTGACGTCCTGGGAGGGCCCCGAGAGGTCGATCGCCGCGGTGCTGGAGCACCACATCTGGACGAAGGAGGTCTGGCTGGCGGCGGTCGAGGGCCTCGACCTGCCGCCGCGGGACGAGAACGACGGCGTCGCGCGACTGCTGGAACGCCACGACGCCACCGCCGGCCGGTGGCTGGCGGTGGTGCGCGACATCGAGGCCCGCGGGGCGTGGGACGACCGGCTCGTCGACGCGCTGTGCGACCCGCCGGAGAGCTTCGTCCTGAGCGGCGTCGTCGCGCACGTCCTCACCTACGCGGCGCACCGCCGCCAGCTGGTGCGCCACCTGCTGCGCGCCGCGGGACGCGAGGTCGACGACGGCGACCCGATCATGTGGCTGCGCGCCGTGCGCGGCGAGGCCGCCAACGGGCCGGCCGGCCAGCCGAACGACGGGCCGGCTGACGGCACGGGCGACGGCACGGGCGACGGCAGCGGCGACAACGCGGGCGAAGCGACCGACAACTACACGGCAACCGGGACGGAAGGGAACGACCGATGAGTCGCACGACCTACTACACCGCGACCACCCTCGACGGCTTCATCGCCGACGAGCACCACTCGCTGGACTGGCTGGTCACCCAGGACATCGACCCGGCCGGCCCCATGAACCACAACGAGTTCATCGAGCACGTCGGCGCGCTCGTGATGGGATCGTCGACCTACCAGTGGCTCCTCGACAACCACATCTCCACCGGCGGCACCTGGGACTACCAGCAGCCGACGTGGGTGCTGACCAGCCGCGACCTCAAGCCGGTCGACGCGGCCGACATCCGGTTCGCCCGGGGCGACATCCGGCCGGTGCACGCCGCCGCTGTGGCGGCCGCCGGGACGAAGGACGTCTGGGTGGTCGGCGGCGGCGACCTCGCCGGCCAGTTCGCCGACCACGGCCTCCTCGACGAGCTGATCGTTTCCCTCGCCCCGGTGACCCTCGGCGCGGGCAAGCCGCTGCTCCCCCGCCGGCTCGACCTGCGCCTCGTCGAGGTCACCCGCAACCGGGCCTTCGCCTGCGCCCGCTACGACGTCGTCGGGCTTCGCGCCTGACCGGTTGGCGGGCGCTGTCCCGCCAGGTGCCGTCCAGCCGGGCCAACACGACTTGTCGCGAGCAAAGGCCGCGGCTCGGGACGGCCGTCTGGGCGGCCGCGGCTACGACGGCTTGCACTGCGGGGTCGCCTCCGCCTTCGGCAGCACGAGATTTGTGGCGATCGCCGACAGCGACAGACCCGACGCGTCGGTCGACGCCTTGGTGATGTCCAGCTGGAAGGGCAGCTCGCCGACCGGGATCGGGATCGACGGGATCAGCTCGCCGAGACCGCCCAGCGGAATGTCGAGGTTGAGCAGCCCGCGCAGGGTGATCTCGGTGGGAACCAGGATGAGCTTGTTGTCGCGGACCTCGAACGTGGTGATCCCGCCGACCTGCTGGGCTCCGAGCAGCGGCACGTCCGCGGTGCCGGTGATCTCGACGCGCCGCCCGTTGTCCTTGGGGTTGATCCGGAGCCCGCCCGGCTGGCTGGCCAGGAAGGTGTTCAGGTCGTCGTAGCGGACCCGGACCGTCGCCTGCGCGCTGTCGACACGCACCTCACCGACGTTGTTGCTGATGATCTGGCTGAGCGGGACGTGGATGCCCTTGAGGTTCGCCTGGATCGAAGCGATCCGCAGCTGCGGGGTGGAGAGGTCCTCGACGGTCACGCCGATGTTCTGGAACTTCCCGAACAGCACCTGGGTGAGGAACGGGAAGCCGCCGATGCTCACGCCCTTCACCGTCGGCGGTGGGGCGCCGCAGGCCACGTTCTCAACCACACTCGTCTTGAGCTGCTTGGCCATCTCCCCTTCGGCGACCGAGACCGTGACCCGGTCGACCACCACGAACAGCAGGATCAGCACCAGCGGGAGCGCGGTGAGTATGAGGACGCGACGCCGGGGCGGGCGCCACCGCGTCGGCGGCTCCACGCCGACCCCGGACCCGGCCCCTTCTCCTGCCCCGGAAGCGTCTTCCGGCGGCCGGCCGTCGCCCGCGCCGGGCGGTGTGGCGTCGAAGCCGCCATGCGCCGCGGCCGGGTACATCACCTCGTAACCGCTGTCCTGGTAGCCGCTGTCCTGCCCGGTTGGCCGGGCCCATCCCCGGGTCTCGTCCCATGGTTCGGCGGCGGCCGTCGGCGCGGCCCACCCCGGGCGGTAGGAGCTGGCGGGCGGCGGCGGCTCGGTCGGGCCGAACGTGCCAGGTGGCTGCGCCGGCGCGGGCGTCGAGCGGGGCGGAATGGTCCGGCGAGGGATGTTCTGGGTCGCGGATCCATCGGCGTCGGAGGTCTCCGGCCATCCCTGAGAGGCTCCGGGTCGCGGGACACGGGTGACGTCTCCGGGCTCCCGCCCGTCCTCGCCACGTTCCTGGTTCACCGAATCTTCTCCCGCTCCCGCACGCCAGAATCCCTGGCGTCGCGCCAGCCGCCTCACGGCGGGCCGTGCCCGTCCGTCCCCCACGTCGCTGTCCGTGGCGGACGCCGTCCCCTGGCTCCCAGCTGGTTTCGCCAGCCCCAGCGACCACTCTCGCACCCGGCCGTCGTGTCGGCTCCGAAGCGTCGCGCTTCGTACTACGCCCGAGGCGGATGCGCGTCCTCAGCCTGGTCCGGGAGGGGCCGGTCCGGGCTCAGGCGAGCCTCCGTGTCGAGCTCGATCTGGTCCGGATCCGGGTCCGCGTTGGTCAGCGGGTGTCCGGGCAGCGGGTTTCTCGCGGTGAGCTTCAGCGCTGTGCTCGGCGCCACTGTGGTCACCACCACCAAAACGGAGGGATCTCATCCGTTTGCGTTACCGTAATCGGAAGAAGTCCCTCCAGTAGGTGGATGGGCACGCCAGCCACGCTCCCGCCCACCTCTTTGATCTTGACCCGAAGGGTGACGCATGACCGAGCTGTCCGAAAAGGCGGTGGACCGTCCCACGCAGGCGACGGCGCGCTCGGCGGAGGCGGCGATCCGCGCCCGCACGTCCCCCGGCCGCGCGAGGCTGGAGCTTCTGGCGGTCGGCCTCGCCGCGCTGATGGTGTCGATGGCGCAGGGGCTGCTGGTGCCGGTGCTGCCGATCCTGCCGGCCGAACTGCACACCAGCCAGACCAACGCCGAGTGGCTGCTGACGTCGACGCTGCTTGTCGCCGCGGTCGCCGTGCCGGTGTTCGGACGGCTGGGCGACATGTTCGGCAAGCGCCTGATGCTGCTGATCGCGGTCGCGGCGCTGACGGTCGGATCGCTGATCTGCGCGCTGACCAACGACGTCGGCCTGATGATCGCCGGCCGCGCGCTGCAGGGGGCGTCGGGAGCGGCGATTCCGCTCGGGATCAGCCTGCTCAGCTCGCTGCTGCCCCGGGAACGCGCCGGTTCGGCGATCGCGCTGATCAGCGCGATGCTCGGCGTCGGCACCGCGCTCAGCCTGCCGGTGGCCGGCGTGATCGGCGAGCATGCGGACTTCCACGTACTGTTCTGGATCACCTGCGTGGGCGGCGTGATCGCGTTCGCCAGCGTGCTCGGGCTGGTGCCCGAGGCGCCCAACCGCAGCGGCGGGCGCGTGGACCTGGTGGGAACCGCGCTGCTGAGCGCCGCCCTCGTCGCCCTCCTGCTGCCGCTGGCGGAGACCGCCAACTGGGGCTGGGGCTCCGCCCGGGTGCTCGGCCTGTTGGCGCTCGCCGTGGTGCTGCTCGTGGCGCTGGTCGTCGCCGAGCGCCGGGTCCGTGGGCCACTCGTCGACATCGCGACGCTGCGCCGCCGGCCGCTCGTCCTGACGAACCTCGCCTCGCTGCTGTTCGGGTTCGCCCTGTTCGCCTCCCTGATCGGGACGTCGTCCTACGTCCAGGCGCCCGAGGCGACCGGGTACGGCTTCGGGTCGTCGATGCTCGTCGGCGGGCTCACGCTGCTGCCCAGCGGCATCTGCATGCTCGTGCTCGCGCCGGTCTCCGCCCGGCTGGTCGCCATGCGCGGCGCCGGGCAGACCCTCGCCCTCGGCGCGATCATCGTCGCCCTCGGGTGGGGGATGCGCATCATCCTCACCGGCTCGCTCTGGGAGATCATCCTCGGCGCCTCCGTGGTCGGCATCGGCACCGGCATCGGATACGCCGCCATGCCCTCCCTCATCAACGCCTTCACCCCACCGGCGGAGATCGCCGCGGCCAACGGGATGAACACCCTGTTCCGGGCCATCGGCAGCTCGCTGGCGAGCGCCATCGGCGGCAGCATCCTCGCGGCGCAGACGATGTCCCTCGGCTCGGCCGAACTCCCCTCCCTCGCCAGCTACCGGGAGCTGTTCGCGCTCTGCGCCGGAGCCGGCATCGCGGCCGCGATCGCCGCGCTGTCCATCCAACGCCGCGGCTCAGCCGGCGATACCACCGCCTAGGTCGCCCGGCAGGTGAACAGGCTCGGATCGGCGCCCGCCCTGGTGAGCAGCGCCCGCAGGCGCAGCTGCTCGTCCGGGGCGGGCACCGACCGGTGGCTGTCGTTCTCGTCCAGGATCTCGTTCGCCGACCTCGCTGACTTCATGCTCGCCCAGCTCACCCGGGACGACCTCGTCCGCCAGGCCGTCGCCGTCACCTCGTAGTCGCCAGATCCGACGTCAGCACGCACTGGGCCGCGGCGTGGGGCCGGGCCCGGGGGGGCCCGGGCCCCCCGCGGCGGGGGGGGGGGGGGGGGGGGGGGCGCCAGTCCCGCCGTCCGCCCGCACGGGGCCGCGGCGTGGCCCGGAGCCGGGCGGCTCCGGGCCACGCGGCGCGGAGGGCTGTCGTCAGTTGCGCTCGAAATCCGCCCGGTGGGTTTCGACCCAGGAGCGAAACGGTCGGGCGGGGTGGCCGGTGATGCGTTCCACGGTGTTGTTGACGGGGGCCGCCTGGCCGATGCTCGCCGCGGCCACGTCGAGCAGGGTTTCGAGGATCGGGCGAGGCATGCGGCCCTTCGCCTGCTCGAGTGCCTGGTCGCGCGTCAGGTCATCGACGGGTATCTCGACGCCGAGCACGTCGCCGACGGTCGTGACCACGTCCCGAAGGTGGAGCGAGCGCGGTCCGGTGAGGATCTGCATCCGGGCGCGGTGGGTGCCGCGGGTGAGCAGGTCGGCGGCGACCTGCGCGACGTCGTCAGGATGGATCGGCGTGACGGTCGCGTCGCCATAGGCCATGGCCACCCGTCCGGTTGTCCGGATCTGGTCGGCCCAGTCGCGCTGGGCGTTCGTCGCCAGCCAGCTCGGGTAGAGCACAGTGTGCTCGAGACCGGCCCCGGCGACGGCCCGCTCGACCGCGCGGTGGACCAGCCCGATCGGCCGGTCGAACTCCCCGGCCTCGTAGGCCGCCGGCGAGGACAGCAGCACCAGGTAGCGCACGCCGGCCGTAGCCGCCGCCGCCAGGAACGCGTCCACCGAGCCGATGACCGGGTAGAGGAAGACCGCCTCGACGCCACGCAGCGTGTCCGCCGCGGCCGGCCCGGGGTCGGTGATGTCGAGTTCGGCCGGCTCGGCGCCGGCAGGCAGCCGTAGGGTCGTGGCGTCACGGGCCGAGCCGCGGACCGGGCAGCCGGCCGCGGCCAGCGTCGCGACCAGGCGTGACCCGAGGTTCCCGCGCGCGCCAGTGACGAGGATGGTCATAACACTCCTACGGTGAGCTACGAAGACGCGACAAATAGCGTTTGCTAGCAAAGTAGTTTTGCCGACAAAGCTAAATACGGCGAGGAGGGCGATGTCAACCGGGCCCGGGCGCGGCGGCGAGCTCGACGTGGACGAGGCGGTCCGCGCGTTGTTGCTGTTGATGCCGCAGCTGGTCGGTCGGGCCAAGCGGACACCGCCGCCGGCCGAGCTGGCCGGGCTGGCCCTCGGCCCACGGCACCTGTCGTTGCTGTCCTACCTGCTGTTCGACGGACCCATGACCGTCAATGCCCTGGCCGCGCGGTTGGAGGTGGCGCCGACGACGGTCAGCCTCATGGTCGCCGACCTCAGCCGGGGCGGAGTCGTGGAACGCCGCGAGGACCCCGACGACCGCCGACGACGGATCGTGAGCATCACCGAAGCCGGTCGCCCGGCGATCGAGGGATGGCTCGGCCGAGGCGCCACCGCATGGCGGGAGGCACTCCAGCCACTGACCCCGGCCGAGCGACGGCTGGTCGTCGACACCCTGCGTGCCTACGAACGTGCCACCGCGGGCGAGCCGCAGCCGCATGGTGAGCAGGCTCCCGCTTCCACCTCACGCTGACCGGCGACGCCCGTCCGTCGTCGTCATCAGGCCCGGCCCCGACCCCGGCCGCGGTGACCGGCGATTCCGTCGGTTGTCACCAGGCACGTCCTACGATCGGCCGTATGACCTCGCCGTTGGCCGTGCCCGCCGCCAGTGCCGTGTTGCTGCGCGACCGGCCGTCCGGGCCGGAGGTGCTGTTGCTGCGGCGCAGCCCGACGGCATCCTTCGCGCCCGGTGCGTGGGTGTTCCCCGGCGGGCGGGTCGATCCCGGCGACCTCGGCGGCGAGATTCCGGGCGGTGGGTCGGCCGAGCTGGTGGCCGCCCGCCGGGCCGCCGCGCGGGAGACGGCGGAGGAGGCGGGCATCAGCATCGACGGCGCCGAGCTGACCCCGCTGTCGCACTGGTGCCCGCCCGCCGTGGCCGCGCGTCGGTTCCTGACCTGGATGCTGCTCGGCCGGGCGCCCGAGCAGGACGTCGTCGTGGACGGCGCGGAGATCACCGAACATCGCTGGATACGCCCGGCGGACGCCCTGGCGGCGCGCGACCAGGGCATCCTCGAGCTGCTGCCACCGACCTGGGTGACGCTGTGGACGCTCGCGCCGCACGCCGGCGTCGCCGACGCCCTGACGGCCGCGGCGGGCGCACCGCCCGAGCTGTTCGAGACCCAGTTCACCCAGGTCCCCGGCGGACTACTCGCGATGTGGCACGGCGACGAGGGGTACGCCGGCCCGGCGCCCGGCGCCCGGGAGGGCGCCCGCCACCGGCTGTGGATGCTCGACACCGGCTGGCGGTACGAACGCGTGGCCTGATCCCCGGGCCGGAAACCGACAACGCAAAAAATGAGCGCGGCCGCCTGGTTCGGCGGCCGCGCTCCCGCACTTCCTGACCCTCAGCCGGACGGCGACCACGGTCCGTCTCCAGGCCGTTCGCCTTTGCTGATGCGGTGGCGCGGGTGCCGCGGCCGGCGCCGCCGTTTCGACCGGCCGAGCCAGGCTGACCAGTGCATGTTCACCCGCGCTTCATCGGTCAGTTCTACGGTTCTGGGATGACTACCGCCCATCACGTGCCCAGCTGGATCCAGCTAGCCGGGGCCCACAACGTGCGGGACCTCGGCGGGCTGCCCGCAGCCGGGGGGACCGTCCGCCCCCGCGTGCTGCTTCGCGGTGACAACCTGGACAGCCTCACCACCGAGGACATCGCGTTACTGCGTGACGACGTCGGGCTGCGTGGCGTCGTGGATCTGCGCGCGCCCTTCGAGAACCCCAAGGAGGCCGAGTGGTTCCCCCAGCTCGGCGTCACCTGGCTGCACGAGCCGCTCATGGACTTCACCGGTCTTAGCAACCAGCAGGCGATGCGCGACCGTATCGGCAACGACTACACCTCGTTCTACGGCGTCATGCTCGAGGGGTCCGGTGCCGGGTTGGCCCGTATCCTGGAGTTCCTCGTATCGGGCCCGCGCACACCCGCTCTCGTGCACTGCGCGGCCGGCAAGGACCGCACCGGCATCGTGACCTCGGTCCTGCTCGCCGTCGCCGGCGTCGAACGCGACGCGATCGTCGCGGACTACCTGGCCACGGAACAGCGGATCCAGGCGGTCCGGGAGGCGCTGGCCCAGCGGGAGGAATACCGGCACCTGCGCGAACAGGCCGCCTCGAACCAGTCCACCGGGGCCACCGGGGCCACCGGGTCCCTCGGGTCCCTCTCGCTCGACCCGCGCGCCATCATCCACGTCCTGGACACCGTCGAGGCCGCGCCCGGTGGCGTGGCCGGCTTCCTCATCGCGAACGGCGTGACCCAGGAGCAGATCGACCGCTGGCGCGAAATGATCATCGAGCCGAGCTAACCGAAGAGAACGCCGCCGTGGGTTTCCGCCCACGCCATGTGTCATCCGCGGGGCCCGGGCGGGCGCGCTGCCCGCCCGGGCCCGGCTGGACCGCGCGGGACTCGGCTGTGCGCGCACGTCGCGTGTCGCCGCCGTCGCGATTTGGCCGAATCCGCGACTGCGACGACACGGAGGTAGTGATCTGCCCGTTGACCTCAACCTCACTTGAGGTCCTACGGTGAGGGCATGATCTTCAGCGACGCCGAGCAGCGGTTTCTGCTCCGCCAGCCCCGAGGCCACCTGTCGACCATCGGACCGGACGGCGTGCCGCAGGTCAAGCCGCTCGGGTTCACCTACAACCCCGCCCTGGGAACGATTGACATCGCGGGGTACAGGATGGCCTCCAGCGCCAAGTACCGCAACGTCCAGGCCAATCCGCGGGTGGCCTTCGTCATCGACGAGGTGACCGAGGCGACCATGCAGGGCGCGCACTTCCTGGAGATCCGCGGGGTCGCCGAGATCGCGACGCTCCCGTCCGCCGACCCGCATCTCGCGGCGGAGATCATCCGGATTCACCCGCGGCGCGTGGTCGCCTACAACGTCGACCCGGACAGTCCCGGCCTGCACACGCGCGACGTCACGCACGGCGTCACGCACGACAGCGCCTGGCCGGGCCGGGTGTGAACACCATGCGCGCGATCGAGGTGGCCCGCTTCGGCGGCACGGAGGTTCTCGTTCCCACCGACCTTCCCGACCCGGTTCCCGGCCCCGGCGAGGTCCTTCTCGCCGTCACCGCCATCGACGTGATGTTCGTGGACATCCTGGTCCGGTCCGGGCTGGGCAAGGACTTCTTCCCGATCCGACCCCCTTACGTGCCAGGCAACGGCGTCGGCGGGCAGGTCGTCTCGGTGGGCGACGGCGTCGAGGACGGCTGGCTGGGACGACGGGTCATCGCCCACACGGGCGGCCCCGGCGGCTGGGGCGGCTACGCCGAGCGGGCCGTCGCCCCGGCGGACGAACTGGTCGCGGTACCCGACGGTGTCGACCCGCTCGAGGCCGTCGCGGTGCTGCACGACGGGCCCACCGCCCTGCGCATCGTCGAGCTCGCCCGCGTCGAGCCCGGGCAGCGAGTCCTGGTCCTGGGTGCCGCCGGAGCGATGGGCATCCTGCTCGTCCAGCTGCTGCGCGCCCGCGGCGCGCGGGTCGTCGGCGCGGCCCGCGGCAAGGCCAAGCTCGACGCGGTGGCGGCCGTGGGCGCCGAGGCCGTCGTCGACTACAGCCTCCCCGGCTGGACGGACCAGGTGCTGGAGGCGACGAGCGCCGCCCGCCCCGACGTGGTGCTCGACGGCGTCGGCGGCACCCTCGGCCTGGACGCCTACGGACTCGTCGCCGACGGCGGCCACTTCTCCGCCCACGGCACGCCCAGCGGATCCTTCGCCCAGGTCGATCCCGACGAGGCCCGCCGACGTGCCGTCACGATCACGGGCATCGGTGACCTGCGGATCCCGGCGGCCGAACGGACCCGGCTCGCCCGCGACCTCCTGCCCGCCCTGGGTCGTCGGCTACACCCCGTCATCGGGCAGACCTTCCCGCTCGACGAGGCGGCGCGGGCCCATGCGGCGCTGGAGAACCGGGACTCGGTCGCCAAGACCGTGCTGACCGTGGGCTGACCGTCGGCGGGACGCACACGGGCGACGCGGAAAGCCCGCGTGCCTGTCACCCGCTCGGTGGCCGCGTCACGCGGTCGGTGGCCGCGGCCCGCTCTCGCCGAGCGGGAGGACGACGGTGACCACGGCGCCGCCGTCGGGATGGTTGGCGGCGGTCACGTGGCCACCGTGGGCGGTCGCGATCGCGGCCACGATGGCGAGGCCTAGACCGGCGCCGCCGTCGACCCGGCCGCGGGCGGCGTCGGCGCGGGTGAACCGTTCGAAGGCATGCGGGAGGAAGTCCGGCGGGAAGCCCGGGCCACGATCACGAACCTCGATCATCACCGCGGGTAGCGCCGTCGCGCCGTTGGCGCTGAGGTCAGTGAGCTCGGCGCGGACGTCGATGGATGAGCCGGCGGGCGTGTGCCTGATGGCGTTGCTGAACAGGTTGTCGACGGCCTGCCGGACCCGGTCCGGGTCGGCGTGGAGGACGACGGCCTGCGTGGTGGCGAGCCGAAGCGTCGTCCCGGCGCCCTGGGCCGCGGGCATGGCGGCCTTGACGGCGCGTTCGAGAAGCGGCGTGAGAGGCATCCGCTCTCGGTAGACGAACTGGTCGGGATCGGCGTCGTAGCGGGCGAGACCGAGCAGCGTCTCGGCCAGACGGATGAGGCGGTCGGTTTCGACGGCCGCGCTGGACAGCGCCTCGGTAAGGTCCTCGCGGGTCCGACCCGGTCGCTGGGCCAGGTCCAGCTCCGCCTTGAGGTTGGTCAGCGGGGTGCGCAGCTCGTGGCCCGCGTCGGCGACAAAGGCCCGGTCGCGGGTGCGCGCGGCATGGAGGCGATCCAGCAGGTCGTTCATCGTCGCGGCCAGCGCGGCGAGCTCATCGCGGGTGGGCGGGATCTCCAGGCGGCCACCGAGGTCGGCCACGCCCAGCGCGGCGGCCTGCCGGCGCATGCGCTCGACGGGCCGCAGCGCCGCGCCGGAAAGCCACCACGCCGCCAGGGTGGACAGGGCGACCAGGGGGACGCAGGCGATCGCCATCACGTCACGGATGCGGTCCTCGGCGTCGTCGGTGATGTCCCGGGGCGCGGCGACGACAAGCACCACCGGACCGACGGACAGGACGTTGACGGGCTCCGCGAGAACTCTCGCCTTCTCCCCCTGCATTCGGACGGTGACCAGCGTCGTCCTGTGCTGGGCCGCTTGGAGGACGTCGGCGCCGACCAGCGGCCGGGTCTCGGTGCTGGGGGACGCCGCGAGCACCCGGCCGTCGGCCGTGACCAGCTGGGTGAGCGGGCTCGCGGACGCCAACGCGCGCTCGGGTGACGTGCCGGTCACGGCGATGCGGGTGCGCAGCGCCTCGGCGCGAGCCGAAAGGGTCGCGTCCAGCGACCGCCACAGACTGGCCCGCAGCTGGAGGTAGAACAGCACGCCCGCGCCGGCGAGCACGAGCGTCGTGCCCAGCCCGAACAGCGCCGCGAGCCGAATCCGAAGGGACATCGACCGACCGTTCAGGCCGCCCGGCCGCGGAGCGGTCGTTCCACGGTCCGCGTCTCGTCATCCACCAGCATGGCCGCACGATAGGACCACCGAGATGTGGATTCGATGTATGCCCGCGTCGACCCACCGTCGGCCGTTCGCTTTCCACCCTCCACCGCCGGCTTTCGGCCACGGCCGGGCCGACGTGGTCCGCCGTTGGCGCCGGTGGCGCCGGTGGCGCTCACACAGTCCTCACATCCCCGGCCCGATAACGTCCACTTCGTCATGTCAAGGCCGCGCGGCCCCTGGCGTGGGCGGCTGGCGGACGGGCTCCCGGATGCATCTCCGTACTGTGAACGGCTTCGAGGCCGTGGCCGCCTCGCCTCGCCGGCGCGGGAGCGGCGCGAGTGCGCCGGAACCAGCGGAGGATCCGATCACGTGAGTGCGATCAGTGCCGGCCAGGCCGTCGTCCTGGGGATTGTGGAAGGGCTGACGGAGTTCCTGCCGGTATCGTCCACCGGCCACCTGAAGATCACCGAAGGCCTGATGAACATACCGGTCGACGACAACTCGGTCGTCGGTTTCACGGCGGTGATCCAGGCGGGCGCGATCCTGGCCGTGCTCGTGTACTTCTTCAGCGATATCCGGCGCTTCGCCGTCGCCTGGGGGCGTGGCCTCGCCAGCGCGCCCGCCCGGCGCGACCCCGACTACTCGTTCGCCTGGTGGGTCATCCTCGCGACCATCCCGGTCGTGCTCGTCGGGCTCGCGGCCAAGTCGCTCATCGACGGCCCGCTCGGCTCGCTGTGGGTGGTGGCCGGCTCGCTGCTGGTCGGCAGCGCGTACATGTGGGCGGGTGACCGTTTCGGTCGACACAAGCGCGGCGAGGGGGACATCCGGCTACCCGACGCGATGATCGTCGGCTCGTCCCAGATCCTCGCGCTGCTGTTTCCCGGGTTCTCGCGGTCCGGCGCCACCATCACCACCGGCCTCTTCCGCGACCTTGACCGGGTCGCCGCCACCCGGCTGTCGTTCTTCCTCTCGATACCGGCGTTGACGGGCGCGGGGCTGTACGAGCTGAAGGACGCCACCAGTGGCTCGGTGTCCACCACCGCCCTCGCGGTGGGAACCCTGGTGTCCTTCGTCGTCGCCTACGCCTCGATCGCCTGGCTGCTGAGGTTCGTCGCCGGCCACACCTTCCGCGCGTTCGTCGTCTACCGCGTGGTCATCGGCGTGCTCCTGTTCGGGCTTCTCGCCACGGGCGCCCTGAACGCCTGACCGCCGCGCGGGCCGGAGCCAGCCAGGCCCGGATCCGTTCCCCCGGCGGGCCGCTCGTCGGGCTCGGGCCCCGGCCGCCGCCAACGGCGCCCGCCCAGCCGGCCCGTCGGACAGTCGCCACCGACCCCGCCCAGTCGTTGTTCCCAGGCCCACCCCTCAGCATCGTTCTCGAAGGGACATCCACCATGCCAGGCCCACTGGCCGTCAACTTTCTTGACCCAGCTTCGCTCGCCTCGACCTTTGGCCTGACCGGGCTCATCCTGATCATCTTCGCCGAGACCGGCCTGCTCATAGGGTTCTTCCTGCCCGGCGACTCGCTCCTTTTCCTCGCCGGCGCCTACAGCGCGACCGCCGCCACCGGTGACCGCCCGCATTTCAACATCGGCGCCGTGCTGGTCGGTGTCGCCGTGGCGGCGCTTCTCGGCGCGCAGACGGGCTATTTCATCGGCCGGCGGACCGGCCCCAGGCTGTTCAACCGACCGGACTCCCGGCTGTTCAAGCAGGAGAACGTCGCCCGGGCCCAGGAGTTCCTCGAGCGATACGGCTACGGAAAGTCGATCATCCTGGCACGGTTCGTCCCGATCGTCCGCACCTTCATGAACCCGGTCGCCGGTGTCATCGGCGTCCCGGCCCGCACCTTCCTGCTTTACAACATCGTCGGCGGCCTGGTGTGGTCTGTGGGCGTGACGCTGCTCGGGTACGGCCTCGGCCGGTCGGTTCCGATCGACCACTACATCATCCCCATCACCCTGGTCATCGTCCTGCTCTCGGCCATCCCGGTCCTGCGGGAGCTGGCCAGCCGGCGCTCGGCCAGCGGCAGGCACCGCTCCCCCGAGCACGCCGAGGACACCGACCCCCGGCCGACCCGCTGAGCTCGGGCGCGAAATCGCCGAAACCAGTCGGGCCACCGGGCGCGCCGCTCCCACGCGCCCAGGCGTCCGCGCCTCCAGGAGTCCATAACCTCCAGGCGCCTACGCGCCGCCGCGGTGTTCGGAGGGCTGGGGGCCGAGGGGAAGCACCCGGGGCGCGCCGAGCAGGTAGGCGAGCGCGACGGCGGCGATCGTCTCCGCCGTGAGCAGGCCCGTCAGGATGACGATCTGGAAGCGGGCCGCGTCCCCGGGGCTCGCCCCACCCAGCAGCGCCCCGACGAACGCCCCGGGCAGGGTCACCAGTCCCGTGGTGCGGGTCTGGTCCAGCGCGGGCACCAGCGCCTCACCGACCGACCTGCGGGCGATCGGCGCGCAGGCCTGCCGGGGCGTGGCACCGAGCGCGAGCCAGCCCTCGACCTCGTCACGACGTTGCGCCAGCCCGTCGGCAAGCCGGCGGCCGACCAGGGTGCAGGCCGTCATCGTGCCGCCGAAGACGCTGCCGGACAGCGCGATCAGGTGGCGCGTAGACAGGTCGAGAACCGGAACCGCGAACACGATGCCCAGCGTGACCGCGGCGCCGGCCACACACGAGCCTGCGACGGCCAGGAACGGCCGCCGGAAGGCCGTCAGCCTGCGCGTGGAGGTGATCACGGCGGCGCCCAGCATCACGGCCAACGCCGCCGCGGCGGCCGGCGGGGCCGAGAACACCCCACGCAGCGCGAGGCTGACGAGCGCGAGCTGGACGACCGCGCGCACCACCGCCGTCACCGCCGCCGCGGCCCCGTCGACCCGCGCCCACAACAGGCACCCGACCGCCACCGCGAGAAGGCACCCAAGCCCGACAATCATGCGTACGTCCACCGGCACCGACGAGATTCTCCTCGCGCTGGCGGGCAGCGAACCGGCACGCCCGGCGCCGCACTGGCCGGGTGCACATCGAATTCACATCTTGGTGGTCCTATCGTGCGGCCATGCGGGTGCTGGTTGTCGAGGACGAGACGCGCACCGCCGCGTTGCTGCGCCGGGGGCTGACCGAGGAGGGGTTCGCCGTCGACATCGTCGCGGACGGCGCCGACGCGGTGTGGCAGGCCAGCGAGGTCGCCTACGACGTGATTGTTCTCGACCTGATGCTGCCGGGGCTCGACGGGTTCGAGGTGTGCAAGCGCCTGCGGGCCGCCGGCCGCTGGGCCCCGGTGCTGATGCTCTCGGCCCGAGGTGACGTCACCGACCGGGTCCGCGGGCTGAACGTCGGCGCCGACGACTACCTGCCCAAGCCCTTCAGTTTCGACGAGCTCTCGGCCCGGGTACGGGCGCTGATCCGGCGCGGATCCCACGAACGCCCCGTCGTGCTCGACGTCAGCGGGCTGCGCCTGGACCCGGCGGGCCGGGCCGCGAGCCGCGACGGCGTCGGCCTGGACCTGTCCCCGAAGGAGTTCGCGCTCCTGGAGTACCTGATGCGCCATCCCGGCGAGGTCCTCAGCCGCACGGCCATCCTCGAACACGTCTGGGACTTCGCCTACGACGGCACCTCCAACGTGGTCGACCAGTACATCGCCTATCTCCGACGCAAGATCGACAAACCGTTCGGGGTCTCGCAGCTGGAAACAGTGCGCGGGGCCGGCTATCGGCTGAGGACGAGCGCCCAGGCCGACTGACCCACCGACACGGCGCTGGTCACAGCTTGTTCGGATGAAGTCACGGGCACGCTGTCGACGGCAGGGGAGCCCGGGTGCGGGCCGGTGCGCGACCGGGCTCGATCGTGAACATGCACTTCGGCCATCCGGGAACGGTCCGCGCGTTTCCTCGGATCGTCGCGAACCTGCGCGCGGCCGGTCTGGCTCCGGTCCTGGTGCACGACCTCCTCGCCTGACCTGCCCCCTGGCCGCACGCGGCGGCGGGCCAGGTGGGCACGGGCGTCGAGGCCCGGCGTCGGGAGCCGGCGTCGACGGCGCCGTGGCCGTCCTCACAGCTCCCGCAGCAGGGTCAGGGCGGGGCGGCGAGCGAGGTGGCTTGCCACGACGGCAACGCCGAAGAGGGTGACGACGGCGGCCGCGAGGGCGCCGAGAAGGTAGGCCCAGGGCACCGCGAGCGCCGACGGCGGCGGGTCGAAGACGCCGGTGAGGACCTTGGCCAGCATGAGGGACAGACTGGCGCCGGTCGCGACGCCGGCGACCAGCCCCCCGATGGACACGGCCGCCGCCTCGCTGAGGATCATGGCGCGCAGGTGCCGCGGACGCGCGCCGAGCGCGGTGGCCAGGGCGAAGGTGCGCCGGCGCTCGCTCAGGCCGAGCCCGAAGACCAGGCCGCCGGCGGCCGCGGCGAGCACCAGGGCGAAGGCGAGCTCGACGCGGGTCAGGCCGGCGAGGTCGACCGAGGTCAGGCTGGAGCCGACGCTCCCCCGCACGGTCGCGATGTCGGTGACGGTGGCGGCCGACCCGAGCAGGGACGCCGCCGTGTGCGCCACCGCCGTTGTGTGGTGCCCGCCGGTGTCGATCAGGAACGCTCCGGCGGCGCCGTTCCCGGTCCGCTGGGCGACGTAGTCGGCGTTGGCGACGAAGAAGCTGTCCTTCGGCGCCGTCGGGAACTCGGTCACGACGCCGACGTACCGGAACCGGACGGGAACCTGGCGGCCGGAGCCTCCCTCGAGCAGCCGCAGGGTCAGCGGGTCACCCGGCGAGAGCTGGTAGTCCTTGACCGTCTCGGCCGAGACGAGGATGGCATCCGGCTCGGTCGCGAGCCGGTGGATCAGGTCGGCGGCGGTGCCGCCGCGGAAGTAGGCGTCCCGCAGCGCCGTGGCGCGCGTGATGGTGCCCGGCCGCACGCCGTAGAGGTCCTGCAGGTCGGGGCCGATGTAGGCGAACCGGTGCTGGATCGGTTCGACGGCGCGCACGCCGTCGATGGCCGCGAGCCGGTCGGCGAGGCCCGCGGGCGGCGTCGTGCCCGGCACGGGGGTGGCGGTGACGTCGGCCCCGTTGGTGAGCTGGGCGTCGACCTCGGCCTGCTGCCGGTAGGTGGCGTTGAACACGGCGGTCGAGACCGCGAAGGACAGTGCCAGGGCGAGCAGCACGACCGCCCTGGCCAGCGGGCGGCGCTGCCGGGCCATGCCGCTGGCGATCGTCGCGTACAGCCGGCCGGTGAACGGGCGCAGCGCGGCGGCGACGACCCGGCGCCCGGGACCGAGGAGCAGGTCGCTGACCCGCCACGCCAACAGGCCCGCGCCGAGCCAGAGCAGCGCCGGGCCGGCGAACGCCCAGTACGAGACCGAGAGGGTGGGCACCCCTTCCGGGGCAACGACCAGCTGGTACCCGTTGCGGCTGGTCGCCGAGAACACCAGGCCGGCGACGAACAGCAGCACGGCGTCGAGGCCGTACCGCGCCCACAGCGGATACCGCGGCGCGGCCAGCCGCCGGCGGGACGCCGCGACGGTTAGGACCCGCGCGTCGCGCCCGGCGGGGACCAGGATCGTGAGGAGTGCGACGAGCAGTCCCGCGCCGGCCGCCGCCGCGCCCCAGGCGAGCGCGGCACCGGTGGTCGTTCCGAACCGGACGGTCCCGAAGGCGGCCACTCCGACCAGCGCGGCCGCCGCGAGACCCAGTACGGCGCCGAGCGTGGCGACCACGCCCGCCTCCGTGGCGGCCAGCCGGGTCAGCTGCCGGGCCGTCGCGCCTCGCGCCCGCAGCAGTCCCTGCTCGAGGCGGCGCCGATCGCCGCCCGCCGCGGCGATGACGGCGGTGAGCAGGGCCGCGAGGATCGCGCCGGGCAGCCCCAGGAACAGGAACAGCACCTGGGCGTAGGCGGCGTCCTGGCGGGCGGCGTCGAGCGTGGCGGCCAGGTTGTCGCCGACGATCGCGGCGCCGGCGGCGCGGGCGAGGACGTTGTTCGAGGCCCGGGTCGCGGCGGTGTAGGCCGCGGCCGGGTCGGCGGGCAGCGCGCGGGCCGTGGCGACATGGAACTGGGTCGTCACCAGGTCCGGCCGAGCCGCGGCGAGCGGTACGAAGTCCTGTTGCCACTCGTCCTGGGAAAGCAGCAGGACGTTGTCCGGTGGAGCGGCCCGCTGCGCGGTCGGGGGGGCGCCGACCACCTGGAACAGCGAGTCCGCCAGCGGCAGCTCGACCACGCCGGCGATCCGGGCCTGGACCGGGGGCAGCCCGGCCCGGCCGATGGTGACGACGTCCCCCGGCCCGGCGTGCAGGTTCGCCGCGGCCTGCTGGGCGAGCACCGGCCCGTCCAGCGTGCCGGTGAGCAGGCGCAGCTCGCCCGGGAAGGTCCGCTGGTAGCCCGCGCCGAGGCCCAGCACGACGCCCGGCCCGGTGGTCTGGGTGGAGCCCTGGGTGTCGGCTGACAGCCCGGTGCTGGTCGCGAACCCGACGGGCACGGACGCGGCGACGGTGGGTGTGTCCTGCAGGAGCCGTTCGACTTCCCCCGTGCCGGCGCCGGGCTGCACCTAGACCTGCCAGTCCACCGAGACGCCGTGCACCGCGCGGGAGGTCATCGTCGCCTTCGAGTGCGTCAGGAACGCGCCCAGCGAGGCCAGCAGCGCGACGGCGATCGCCACGCCGAGCGCGGCGGCGACGAGCCGGCCGGCGCGGCGGCGCAGCGAGCCGAGGAGCCAGAGGCGGATCATCTCGTCACCTGCCCGGCGGGATCGGCCGCCGCGCTGGCCGTGACGAGGCCGCCGTCGCGCATGACCCACTGTCGGGACAGCCGGCCGGCGATGGCCCGGTCGTGCGTGGAGATCAGCAGGGCGGCGCCGGTCTGCTCACAGGCGGCGAGCAGCGCGGTGAGGAGCGCGGTGGCGGTGGCGTGGTCCAGGTGTCCCGTCGGCTCGTCCGCGAGAATGAGGCGGGGCCGGCATGCCAACGCGCGGGCGACGGCGACCCGCTGGGCCTGTCCGCCGGAGAGCTCGTCCGGCACCCGCGCGGCGAGGAAGCCGATGTCCACGGCCCGCAGGGCGGCGTGTGCCCGCCGGGTGGCCTTGGCGGGGTCGGTGTTCGCCAGCAGCAGCGGCAGCATCACGTTCTCGACGACGTCGAGCGAGGGGATCAGGCTCGGCGCCTGGAAGATGGTGCCGACACGTCCGGAGAACCGAACGGGTGACCGCCGAGGCCGGGCCAGCTGATCGTCCCGGCCGTCGGGGGCACAAGGCCGCCGAGCAGGTGCAGCAGGGTGGACTTGCCCGAACCGGACGGTCCGGTGACGGCGATCTGGTCGCGCGGCCGGATCTGGACGCTCACGCCATGGACGGCGACGACTGCCGACGGCCCCGCGCCGAAGGTGCACGCCAGCTCGTGACAGTCCACCAGGACGGCCTGCTGGGGAACGGTCCGCTTGGGCGAGGTCTCGGCCAGCGTGGTGTCGACCAGCCCCGCCTTGACAGGCCCCGCGTCCATCGACGGCGCGGCGGTCGACGTTGGATCGGTCGACGGACCACCGGCCGACGTGACGCTCACGTCGGGTTTCATGC
The DNA here is from genome assembly GCF_032027725.1 of Pseudofrankia coriaricola. Taxonomy (NCBI): domain Bacteria; kingdom Bacillati; phylum Actinomycetota; class Actinomycetes; order Frankiales; family Frankiaceae; genus Pseudofrankia; species Pseudofrankia coriaricola. The sequence continues at coordinate 37,995 of NZ_JASNFO010000077.1, forward strand.
CTTTTCGCCCCCATCCGGCTGGTACGTCCTGGTGGGTCACGGATCGAGCCTTCCGTCGGTGAGCGACACGGTGCGGTCGGCCGCGGCCGCGACCGCTGGGCTGTGACTGGCGATGACGACCGCCAGACCGGCGCGGGCGCGGGCACGCAGCAGCTCGAGGACGGCGCGCTCGGTGGCGAGGTCGAGCTCGCCCGTCGGCTCGTCGGCGAGCAGCACGACCGGGTCGTTGGCGAGGGCGACCGCCAGTCCGGCGCGGGCCAGCTCGCCGCCGGAGAGCTCGGCGGGGTAGGCGCCGCCGCGACGGCCGATGCCGAGCTGGTCGAGGAGATCGTCCACCGGCGTGGCCACCGGGCCGTGCACAAGCCGGCGCACGAGCTGGATGTTCCGCGCGACGGTGAGGTGCGCCAGCAGGTTGGCACTCTGGAACAGCAGTCCGACGAGACTGGCGCGCAGGCGCGCCCGCTCGGCTTCGAGGCGATGGCTCAGGCGGCGGCCGGCGACGGTGACCGTGCCGCCGTCGGGTTCGTCGATGCCGGCCAGACAGGCCAGCAGCGTCGACTTCCCCGAGCCGGACGGGCCCGTCCCCGGGCGCCACGGCGAGCGACACGCCTTGCAGGGCCAGCGTCTCCTCGTCGCCGGCCCGGAAGAAGCGATACAACGACGCGGCCCGCAGCACGACGGGATCCGGGCGGGCGTCCACCGACGCGGTCACGACGGCCTCGGCTCTCAGCGCCAGCGAAACGAGTCGGTGACCTGCCGCCACGGATCGACGTTGTCCGATCCGACGGGTCCGGCGAGCGTCAGGGCCACCTCGGTTCCGGCCTGGAAGAACTCGTAGCGCTCGACGTCCTCGACCGCCACCTTCCCCGTGACCGGGTTCGGGGGCGAGTAGGCGCGGTAGGTCATCAGCACCGCCGGCCCGGCCTTGCGCCGCACAGTGCCGACGACCTTGCCGTCCGCGAAGCCCTGGCTGGCGGCCTGGACGGCGGGCAGCTCGGTCGCCTTCGCGTAGGCGACCGGGTCGCTCGGCGCGGCCTTCGCGACCGTGATGGTGATCATGTTGTACTTGTCCGTGAACGTCGCGCCGCCCGTCGCGGTGGTGCGGGCCCAGCCTTCGGGAACCTCGACGCTGTAGGGCGCGCCCGCCGGCGCGTATGTGACGAACGCCTGCGAGTCGGGGATGTCGCCGGCGGGGTTGGACTCCGTCTCGGGCGCGGCCGGTATCGAGGAGCCGGAGCCGCCGCCGGGCGTCGAGGATGCGGGCGCGACCGTTGCCGGGGTGACTGAGCCGCCTGGCGAGGGGGCTGCTGTCGGCGTGGAACCGCTGGAACTACATGCGGTCACCGCCAGCGCGGCGGTCGCCACGCACGCCGCGATCCGTGCCCGCCTGGGATGCGCCAACGCCATCGCCTGGCCCCTTTCCTCGGTCGTCGTATGCCTCGGGCAGCGACGCTAGGCAGGGCTGGGGAAGGCGACTGCTCGGCGAGGGTAAGCGGCTGGCAAACGGACGCGGCACCGGCCGCCGGTGCGCGACGCTGGCCATAGCGTCGTAGCCCTCGGCTGGCGGTTCCCGACGGAGGTGAGCGTGCGCGCACGGGTGGTCGCCCTGGCCGTACGGTCGGCGGCGGTGGCGATCGGGCTGTTCGCCGTCCCGCTCGCCGTGGCGGTCGCGCTGTATGTCGTGAGTCAGGAGCACAGCGAGCTGCAGCGGGCCGCCGACACCGCCGCGGTCGCCGTGACCGGCGACCTGACCGTCGGGTCCGCGCCGACCCTCTCGGCCGACTCCGATGCCCGGATCAGCGTGTACCGCGTCGACGGCCGCCGGGTGTACGGCGCCGGGCCGGTCCTCGCCCCGCCGATCGTCGGGGGCGCGCTCGCCGGCCACGGCGCCTCCGCCGTCCTCGACGGGAGCTACGCGGTCGCGGTCCCGGTGAGCGACGGCGACGCCGTCTCCGGGGCCGTGCTCGCCACCGTCGGCCGCGCCGACGCCTACCAGCGCATCGGGCTGGCCTGGGCCGCGATGGCGGTTCTGGGAGCGGCCGCGCTCGCCGCCGCCTGGTTCCTCGCACGACGCCTGTCCCACCGGCTCGCGGGGCCGGTGGAGGCGCTGCGCGCGGCGGCGGACGGGCTCGGCGACGGGGACTTCAGTGTCCGCGCGGCGGGCAGCGACATCGCCGAGCTCGACTCGCTGGCCGCGTCGCTGAACAAGACCGCTGGGCGCCTGGGAACCCTGCTCGAACGCGAGCGCGCCTTCGCCGCCGATCTGTCCCACCAGCTGCGCACGCCCCTGACCGGCCTGCGCCTCACGCTCGAGACCGCCGCCGCCGAGCCGGACGCCGACCGGGACCAGGCCCTCGCCACCGCCCTGGCCGCCGCGGACCGCCTGGACGTCACCATCAGCGACCTGCTCGCCCTCACCCGCGACACCGCGCGCGGCGGCGATCCGGTCGACCTCACCCGTCTGCTTGAGGAGATCCGGCAGCGATGGCACGGCCCGCTCGCGGCGCGCGGCCGGCCGCTGCGGGTGCTGCCGCTACTGGACGCGGCCCAGCCGCGCATGTCGCACGCCTGTGCCCGTCAGATCGCCGAGGTCCTGCTCGACAACGCCAGCACCCACGGCCGTGGCACGGTCACCGTCCGCCTGCGCGAGATCGCCGGTTCCGTCGCGCTGGAGGTCAGCGACGAGGGGCGAGCGCTGGCCGGCGAGACCGCCGACCTGTTCAGCCGGCGCTCGACGCGGGCCGCCGGAACCGGCATCGGCCTGGCGCTCGCCCGCAGTCTCGCGCTCGCCGAGGGCGCCCGGCTCACCGTGACCCACCGCGCGCCGCCGACCTTCACGCTGTTCATGGCCGCGGACGACGACGGCCCCTGAGCACGTCGCCTACACGGGCTCCATCCGGTACCCGCGGCCGCGCACCGTCACGATCTCGGGCGCGGGCACGGCCGCCTGCCGCGTCGCGGCGGCAAGCTTGGCGCGCAGCGCCGACACGTGCACGTCCAGCGTCTTCGTCGACCCGAACCAGTGCTCGTCCCACACGTCCCGCATCAACGCGTCGCGCGTCACGACCCGGCCCGGATCGGACGCCAGCCGCGCCAGCAGGTCGAACTCCTTCGCCCGCAACTCGATCTCGACCTCGGCCAGCCACGCGCGCCGGGCCGGCCCGTCCACGCGCAGCGCGCCGACGCTCAGCCGCCGCGCAGCCGCGACCATCGCGCTCCCGCGCCGCAGATGCGCGCGAATCCGCGCCGCGAGCTCGGCCGAGCGAAACGGTTTCGTCAGATAGTCGTCGGCCCCCGCCTCCAACCCGACGACGACATCGATCTCCTCATCCCGGGCGGTGAGGATCACGATCACCGATCCGGGCAGCCGAGCCCGGATGTCGCGGCACAGCTCGATGCCGTCCCGGTCCGGCAGCCCCAGATCGAGCAGAACGAGGTCGAAGGAGACGCGCCGAACCGCGGTCATGGCGTCGGCACCCGTCGGTGCCAGGGTGACCGAGTGGCGGTACGAGCGCAGGGCGGCCTCGAGCGCACCACCGATGGTCGCGTCGTCCTCCACCACCAGAAGCTCCGCCACCACGCACTGTCCTCCGCTTCAGCCGCCGCTCGCCGACGACAACCAGTTACCACCCCGCGGTCACCCCGCGGTCACACGGCCCCGGGCGGCCGGTTCAGGCCCAGGTCGTACGCGAAGATCACAGCCTGGATGCGGTCACGCGCGCCGATCTTCGCCAGCACCCGGCCGACGTGGGTCTTGACGGTCGACTCCGACAGCACCAGGCGCTCGGCGATCTCGCCGTTGGTCTGGCCACGCCCGATCGCGACCAGGATCTCCCGCTCGCGATCGGTCAGGGCCTGCCAACGGGGATCGTCCTGGCTGCGCGGCGCGGCCGGGTTCGCCGGCAGGTGGTGGGCGTAGGCGTCGAGCAGACGCCGGGTGAGGGCGGGCGCGATGACGGCATCGCCGCAGGCGACGGCGCGGATCCCGGCCAGCAGCTCCTCCGGATGGGCGTCCTTGAGCAGAAAGCCGCTGGCCCCCGCGCGCAGTGCCGCGTAGGCGTATTCGTCCAGGTCGAACGTGGTCAGGACGAGGACGCGGGAACGGCCGCCGGTCGCGATGATGCGCCGGGTTGCCTCGATGCCGTCCATCCCTGGCATGCGGATGTCCATGAGGACGACGTCGGGCCGCAGTTCGGCCGCCCGGCGCACGGCTTCGGCTCCGTGCGCGGCCTCGCCGATCACCTCCGTGTCGGGCGCCGCCTCCAACAGCATCCGAAAGCCATAGCGCTGCAGGGGCTGGTCGTCCGCGATGAGAACGGTGGTCATGCCAGGCCGCCTGCCCCGCCCGGGAGCGATGTTACGTCGAGGACCGCCTGGACGGTCCAGCCACCGTCGACGGCCGCGCCCGCGGTGACGGTGCCGCCGTACAGGGCTGCTCGTTCCCGCATGCCGGCGATGCCGTGTCCTTCCTCGGGCGCCGGCCCTGGTTGCCCGGCGCCATCGGGCGGCCCCGTGTTGTGGACACGTATCCGCAACCGCGTCCCTTCCACCGCAAGCGTCACCTGGGCCCGGGCGCTGGGATCGGCGTGCTTGAGGGTGTTGGTGAGGGCCTCCTGAACGATGCGGTACGCCATCAGCTGCACCCCGCGGTCCAGCGCGTCCAGGTCGCCACCGGACCGGTACACGACGTCCGGCCCGGCCTCCCGGACACGGGCGCACAGCGCCTCGATGTCGGCGATCCGGGGCTGGGGGCTCAGTTCGGGCGCGTCGGACCGCTCGCGCAGGACGCCGAGCAGGCGGCGCAGTTCACCCAGCGCCTGGCGGCCGGTATCCCCGACGAGCCGCAGCGCCTCGGTGCCTCGTTCGGGGCGGGTCTCGGCCGCGTACGCGCCGGCGTCGGCGAGGGTGACGATGACGGACAGGCTGTGGCCGATGATGTCGTGCATCTCGCGGGCCACCCGGGTACGTTCGGTGGCGGCGGCCAGCTTGCTGCGCTGGTCGCGTTCGAGCTCGAGGCTGGCCGCGCGCTCGCGCAGGCCGGCGAGCTGGGCGCGGCGGATCCGCACCGTGAGTCCCAGGGCGATCGCGGCCGTGGCGGTGCTGAGCAGGAAGAACAGCACCTCCCACACGGATGCCGCGGCGGACACCCGGATGGCCACCAGCACCAGCACGCCCACCGCGGCCGCGCACGCCCAGGGCAGCTGCCGGAAGCGTCCGTGCAGGGCCACGCTGTACAGCGCGACGAATAGCGCCACGTCGGCGCGCAGGAACGCTCCGAGGAACCAGTGCAGCAGGAACACCACCGCGATCGCCGCGAACGCCGCGAACGGTGCCCGGCGGCGCCACAGCAGGGGCAGCAGCAGAGCGGCCTGCAACGCCAGCGTGGCCGCCACCGGAAGGTGCCTGAAGGTGATCGCCAGCTCGCCTGGCTCGTCGGAGGGGTGCGGGCCGTCCCCGTCGTGCACGAGACCCGGTAGGCCGAACACCAGGAAGACCGCGGCCATCACCGACGTGTCGAGGACCCACGGATGGTTTCGGTCCATCCGCCGAAGGCGGTGGCCGGCGCGGACCAGCCACGCGATCAGCGGGTGCCCTGGCAGGGGGTGGGTCGCGGCAAGCGGCCGGGCCGACGATACCTCCACCCCCGCGAGGCTTTCGCTGCTCATGGATATCACCTGCCCTGTCGACGGCACGTGCCGGCACGGCGCCGGGCACCGCGCCGGGCACCGCGCCGGGCACCGCGCCGACCGTACGCGAGGACGCTGTGCCCGCCGGTAGGCCGTGAACCCGCGAGGCTCGCCAGCGCCTGCCGGCAGGCGCCCGAAGGATCCGCGGACGCGGATCCTTCGGGAAACCCCGCGACGAGGTCAGGCGTCGGTGCGGACCAGCCGATAGGCGGCTCCGGCCAGCGCGAGCACCGTCCAGCCGACGAAGGCGACGAGCCCAGCCGTGGGCGACAGGCTCGTGGCGTCATGGGTCAGCGCGAACATCGACTGGCCGGCGTTGCTCGGCAGGTACGGGCCGATGTTGTCCTGCCAGCTCGACGGCAGCAGCGAGATCAGGCCGGGGACCAGCATCAGCGCGCCGACCAGCACCGCGATGCCGCCCGCCACCGACCGCAGCACCGCGCCCAGCGCGACGCCGATGACACCGACCAGGCCGAGGTAGAGGCCCGCCCCGAGCAGGCAGCGCACCACGCCCGGATCCGAGATCGTCATCGCCGCGCGCGTACCGGAGACGATGCCGCTGGCGATCAGGAAGGTCACCACCACGCTGACGGTGGCGGCCACGAGCGCGATCAGGCCGAACACAGCGGACTTGGACCACAGCACGGGCAGCCGACGCGGTACGGCCGCCAGTGTGGAGCGGACCATGCCGGTGGTGTACTCACCGGCGCTGACCAGGACGCCCAGCACGCCCAGTGCCAACTGGGCCGGGCCGGTGCCGAACAGCGAGAGGCTCACGGCGGTCGAGTCGGCCCAGTCCGGGTCCAGGCGCTGCCCGGAGGTGATCACCGACTTGTACCGGGCCGCGGCGATCAGGCCGAACGCCACCAGGAACAGCACGCCGAGGCCGAGCGCGATCCAGGTGGAGCGCAGTGACCACAGCTTCGCCCATTCCGAGCGCAGCACCCGTGGCCCGGTCACCTTGTAGGCCGGGCGGGTGGGCCGGGCGGGAGTCGACGCCGAGGCCGGGGCCGAGGTGATGGTGGTCATGCCGCCCGCTCGATCGTCGCGCCGGCGGCGGTGGTGGTGCCGTGGTACTCCACGGCGTCCCGCGTCAGGTCCATGAACGCCTCCTCCAGCGAGACCGTCCTCGCGGTGAGCTCGAACAGGGCGATGCCGTGCTCGGCGGCCCGCAGCCCGATGGCGCGGGCGGACATGCCCGTCACCCGCAGTTCCTCGGAGCCCGCTCGGCCGGTGATCTCGATGCCGGGGCCGGCCAGGATCTCGCGCAGGCGGCCGGGGTCGGCCGAGGCCACCTGCACCGTGTCGCCGCCGGCGTCGCGGACCAGGTCCTGCACGGTGGTGTCCGCGAGCAGCCGGCCGCGTCCGACGACGATGAGGTGGGTGGCGACCAGCGCCATCTCGCTCATGAGGTGCGAGGACACGAAGACCGTGCGTCCCTCGGCGGCCAGCCCGGTGAGCAGGTTGCGGATCCACAGGACGCCCTCGGGGTCCAGGCCGTTCACCGGCTCGTCGAGCATCACGGTCGCCGGGTCGCCGAGCAGTGCCGCGGCGATGCCCAGCCGCTGTCCCATGCCGAGTGAGAACTTGCCGGCCCGCTTCGTCGCCACCGCCTGCAGCCCGGTCAGCTCGATCACCTCGTCCACGCGCCGGCGCGGGATCCCGTGGGTGTACGCCTGCGCCAGCAGGTGGTTGTAGGCGGAACGGCCGGGATGGACCGACTTAGCCTCCAGCAGCGTCCCGACCTCCTGCAACGGGGCGCCGTGCTGGGCGTAGCGGCGGCCGTTGACGCTCACGGTGCCACTGGTCGGGGCGTCCAGCCCAATGATCATCCGCATCGTCGTGGACTTGCCCGAGCCGTTGGGTCCCAGGAAGCCGGTGACGGTCCCGGGCCGGACGGCGAAGTCCAGCCGGTCCACCGCCATCTTCTCGCCATACCGTTTCGTCAGCTGGTGTGCCTCGATCATCGCCCATCCCCCGCTCCGGACCGTGCCGGTCCGTCCGGCGCGTCTATCCGCGACGCTAGAAGCGGGACCCGCGCGGTCCGTGGTACCGCGGGGGGAAATCCGACCGGCGGGTAGTACCGTCGTACCACCCGGCGAGACACCGTCGACTTCTCCCGCGGCCGGTACAGCTCACTCATCGGCGATAAGGAGTCAGCCATCCTGGCCTCGCAGGGCGCGCCATTCCCGGTCGAGGATCGCGAAGTCGATCTCAGTGCTCCACCGGCCCTTGAACCACTCGTTCTCCACCAGCACCGCCTCCCGCCGCATTCCGAGCTTCGTGAGCACCGCCGCCGAGGCGGGGTTCTCGGCGTCGATGCGGGCGGTCACCCGGTGCAGCCGGAACTCGTCGAAAAGCAGCGCCAGCAGTGCCCGTGCCGCCTCCGTCGCGTAACCGTTGCCGTGGTGATCAGGGTTGATGACATACCCGATCTCACCGCCGCGGTGTTCAGTGCTGCGCCAGAAAATGACCACATCGCCGATCAGCTCCCCCGTCTCCTTGAGGACGACGGCGAGCGTGAGCGCCTGCCCCTCCCGGTCGAGCTCCGCCCGGGAGAAGTCCGGGTTGGCGAGCCGTTCGGCGATCTGCGCCCGGTCCATCGGCTCCGGCGGGATGTAGCGGCAGACATCCGCTCGGGAGCGGTAGGCGTGCATCCCGTCGACATCCCCGACGGGGTCGATGGGGCGCAGCAGCAGCCGCTCGGTCTCCACCGGGTAGCTCGGCCGGAGCGGCCCGAGCGCTGGGCCGGGAAACGCGGGGCTGGGGAACGCGGCGCCGGGTGAGGTCATGGCGGCGACCCTAAGGAGCGTCGCCGCCGCGGCGGCGGCCGGGTTTCCGGACACTCCGCGGGCGGAGCCGCGGCGGCCGGTGGCTGCCCAGGACCCAAGCCGTCGGCCTCGGCCTCATGGTCGGGCACCGGGCCGCCCGGGTGGTCGGGTCAGTTGGGTACCGATGCCGCCGCGGCGGCTGGCGTACCCGTCGTCGGCGCGCCGGCGGGGGTGCCGTCGTTCGCCGGCTGTCGCGCATACCAGCAGACGGTCGCCCAGTCGGGGCCGCGACTACCACCGAAGTACCAGCCGCCCGGCAGGAACGTCCCCCAGTCGACCGCCACAGCCGTCGAGAGGTCCGTCGGTAGCTCGCTTGGGATCTGCAGCGGCAGCGCGCCCTGGTGGCAGCCGGTACCGCCCGGGCGCACGACCGGATGGCCCGCCTTGAACGAGGTGCGGCAGGCTATCAGCGTGCTTGGTGGCCAGAAGAACCCGCTCAGCGCGTAGAAGCCGGTGTCGACGTGCACGGCCGGGTGAACCGGCGCGCCCGCCTCAGGGATGGTGATGTTCACCCGGGTACCGCTCGGGCAGGTCGCGCTCGGCACGCCGCCGGCCTGAGCGGCACCGCCCCCGCTCGCGATGAGCGCGAACGACGCCGTGAGCAGCGCCGGGACCAATGCCCAGCGCGCCTTTCTCGTCCTTACTGCTGCCAGCATCCTCGGATACCTCCTCATCCCGTGCCCCTGGGCACGGACGACGAATAGCGACGCTCGCGTCGAATCAGGCCAGCGGGCCGACGTCGCCACCGCGCCGGCTTTCCGCTCGGATCGGCGGGACGCCGGACGGCAGAATAGGCCCGACGAATATGTGGGCAAGGAATCCGGGCCGGACCTCACCATGTCAGGAACCCGACACGGCCGGCGCGCGCCCGGTGAGCCGCGCGGCGCTCGCTCCATGTGGGGCCGCGCGAATTGTCTCATTCCTGGGCGATACTGTCGATGCGGAAGCGGCGGTGAGCCTCCCGCGGTTCGCGCGAAGGTTTCACCGGCGCGACGGACCGCCACACCAGATGGCGAGACCGGCGGCTCCGGGCGATTTCGAACACGGTTCCCGCGTCGCTTACTCGCACAGGCGAGTAGCAGTATTCCCGTGTCTTCGGACGCCTTGCGCTGGTCGTGGCCGGGTGGGGCCGGCCACGCGTCAGCCACCTGGCTGGCAGGTCACCGCGGCAGGCGTGGTCCCGTAATGAGGAACTCGACTTCCCGAATGGGAGAGGCTCTCAGTCCGAGCGGGCCTGCTCGACCGCCGCGGCGCCGATCAGAACGGCGGTGAGGGCTCCCACGGCCGTCAGGCTGGCGACGCCGGCGACGAGCGGCGCGCAGCCGAGTATGACCACCGCCACCGCCAGCGGCCACCAGGCCCGGCGGCGGCCGACCCGCGCGCAGCAGGCCGCGAGGCCGGCGAGGAGAAGGGCGGGGCCTCCACAGGTCGCCAGGGCGCCCGCCAGGTGCAGCTCGTCGTGAGGGTGGGCGATCACCAGCTCGAGACCGACGGCCGAAAGCACGATGCCGGCGACGATCGGCAGATGCAGGTAGGTGTAGACGTCCCGACCGAGCCGGCCGGCCTCGGTCGGCGCACTGCGGCCGATCCGCCGCGCCACGGCTTCGGAGACCTGGCCGAAGTACAGCCACCACAGCGCCGTCGACAGGAGGAACGCGACGCCGAGCGCGACGACGACCGCGGCGGTGAGATCCGACTCGGACGCGGTCGCCCCGGCCAGCACGATGCTCTCCCCGAGCGCGATGATGACGAACAGCTGGAAGCGCTCGGCGAAGTGGTTGCCGTCGACCTGCCACTGGCTGGTGGGTGTCGACCCCATCCGGGGAACCCAGTACAGGACGAGCGGCGCGACCAGGTCCACCAGCAGCGCGGCTCCCCACGGCGCCCAGCGCGCGCCGCCGTCGACGAACCCGCCCACGATCCACAGCGGCGCCGACAGCACACTCCAGGCGAGGATCTGCTCGAAGTTACGGTGGAACGCGCCGGCGGGGGTGACGGCGACGACGAAGACGTTGCGGCCGATCTGCAGCGCCACGTAGCTGGCCGCGAACAGGAGCCCGCGCTCACCGAACGCCTCCGGAACCGCGACCGCCATCAGCAGGCTCGCCAGCATGACGAACACCAGCACCAGGCGGACGGCGACCGTGCTCGGGTCGAACCAGTTCGCCATCCAGGTCGTGTAGTTCCACGCCCAGTAGACGACGACCAGCAGGAAGGTGGCCCGGCCGGCGCCCGCCCAGCTCAGGTCCGCGAGCAGGTAGTGCGAGAGTTGCGTGACCGCGAAGACGTAGACGAGGTCGAAGAACAGCTCGAAGAACGTCGCGCGCTGCTCCCCGCCGGTCCGCTTGCGGATCAGCCGGATATCCGGGATGACCAGCTCGGAGGTCCCCACCGGAACCCTCGGCCCCGGGACCGCCACGTCGCCGACGGGATCCCCGCCACTCCCCGGGCCGGGCGCCAGCCGGGCGTCCGCCTCGCCCGGCCCGGCCGGCCCCGCCCACGACGGGAACGGTGGCCGCGACTCTGGATCCGCCGAGGACGGTGCCCGCGAAGCCGGGTCTTGACCCATGCGGCCGAGCATACCCAGCCAGCGATCTTCGCCGCGCTCCGTAGGCGAGAAGCCAGATTGATCACGGTCTGCGCATGCACAAAACAGACTCGGGAGCCGTCGGCTCTGAGGGATCCGTCACCGGTCTCCGGCGGCGGCGCGCGTCGCGCGCTCGGCGACGGCGTGCTGGTCGGTACGCGCGTCGTAGGACCGGAAGTCGCGCAGCCAGGCCGCCGTCGCGCCGACGCCGACGACGCAGGCCAGGCCGCCGGAGGTGATGCTCCCGCGGACGCTCCACAGATCGGCGGTGACACCGGCGCGCACCTGCCCGCCGAGCGGGCCGAGAGAGTAGGAGAGCAGCTCGATGCCGGCCAGCCGGCCGCGCATCGTCTCGGGGATGGTCTGGTTCCAGATGGTCGAGCGGAAGACGCCGGAGATCATGTCGGCGGCGCCGGCCGCGGCCAGGGCGCAGGCCACCAGCCACAGCGTGGGCATCACACCCGCGAGCGCGATGCACAGCCCGTACACCGCCGCGGCCGCCGCGATCGCGCGGCCGTGGTGGTGCACCCGGCTGGTCCAGCCGGACAGCGCCGTCGCGACCAGCGCCCCGACCGTCTCGGCCGAATAGAGCAGGCCGAGCAGCTGCGGCTGGTGGAACGTCCGCTCAGCCAGCGCGGGGAAGAGCACCACCGGCATCGCGAGCAGCATCGCGGCGACGTCGACCAGATAGGTGCCGACCAGGTCCCGACGGGACAGGGCGTAACGCAGACCCTCGGCGACCGCGGCCAGGCTCGGGGGTGTCGTCTCGACCCGATGCGGGTAGCGGCGCATCAGCGTGTACAGCAGGCTGGCGATGAGCAGGCCACACACGTCGATCACGAAACACCAGCCGATGCCCGCATACGCCACCAGGAGGCCGCCGAGGGCCGGGCCGGCGAGCATGCCGGCCTGCAGGCCCATACTGTCGAGCGCGCTCGCCGCGGGCAGTTCCTCGTGGGCGACGGTGCGCGGGAACAGCGCCTCGCGGGAGGGCCGCTGCAGGCTGCTGGTGCTCGCCAGCGCCGCGGCCGCCACAAAGATCACCCAGGTGCTTGGATGGCCCCGGAAGGCGTTGGCCGCGAGCACCGCCGTGACGGCCGCCTGCGCGAGGCCGCTGCGCACCAGGAGGCGGCGACGGTCGACATGGTCGGCCAGCGCCCCGCCGTACAGGCCGAAGACGAGCAGGGGAAGGAGCTCCACCGCGCCGACGGCGCCGACCATGGCGTTGGAGTGGGTCAGGGCGTAGAGCTGGTAGGGAACGGCGACGTAGGTGACCATGCCACCGAGGTAGAAGACGGTGCCGGCCGTCAACAGCAGGCGGAAGTCACGCGAGGTGCGCAGCGGCGTCGTGTCGACGCGCAGCGCCTCGAACCGATCGAACCAGGCCACGGGAGGACATCCTCGCAGCGTGCCGCCCGGCTGGGCCGACCCAGCCGGGCGGCACGGATTCGGGCGGCCGTCGCGGGATCCCGTGGCTCGGCCGCCAGCGGGGACCGGACTCCTCCAGGATCCAGGTGATCTGTCCGGCTAGAGGGCCAAAGGGTGTGCGAAAATGATCTTCCTTCGCACACCCGGCGGCCGTTGTCCCCAGGATCACTGATGGGTTCGTCTCGGTCGCGGGTTTCCGGTCGGCGCCTGGCGCGCTTCAACTCGCTGGTTCGGCCGGAGATCTCGGGCGAGGATGGGCGACGTGCTGGAGGTACGCCTGCTCGGCGCGTTCGAGGTCCGCTCGGGCGGGACGCCCGTCGTGATGACGTCGTTGCGGGCGCAGTCGCTGCTGGCATATCTGGCGCTGCGGCGGGGCGCCCCGCAGCGACGTGAGCAGGTCGCGTTTCTCCTCTGGCCCGATTCCACCGAGCAACAGGCCCGCACGAACCTCAGGCATGTGCTGCACACGCTGCGCGCCCTGCTTCCCGCCGCGGACCGCCACGTGGAGGTGACCGCGCAGACGCTCTCACTTCGCGAGTTCTCCGCGGACATCACGGCGTTTGACGCGGCTGTGGCGGCGTCCAGCGAGACCGCACTGTCCAGCGAGACCGCTCAGCCCGACGAAGCCGCCCAGCCGGGCGAGAACATCCAGTTCGGCGAGAACGCCAAGCCCGGCGAGAACGATGCCAACGCGCTGGAAAGGCTGCGACTGGCGGCCGACCTGTACGCGGGCGACCTGCTGGACGGCTGGTACGACGAGTGGCTGATCGCGGACCGGGAGCAGTACCGCCAGCGGGTCATGGCGGTACTCGCCCGGTTGGTGCCGCTGCTCACGAGGCGCGGCGAGATCGACGCCGCGGTCGGCTACGCGGAACGCGCCCGCCGTTACGACCGGCTCGCCGAGCCGCCCTACCGGTGGCTGATGCGGCTGTACGACGCGCAGGGCGACCGGGCCAGGGCGGTGAACGCCTACCACGAATGCGTGGCCACGCTGGAGGACGAACTTGGCGTCCAGCCGTCCGACAAGACCCGGGCGTTGTACGAGACGCTGCTACCGAAGGGCGACGACGCGCCGAGAACGAGCGGCGCGGCGGCCTTCGTGGGACGCCAGGCGCAGCGGCAACACCTGACCGAGCTGTGGCGCGACGCCGGCTCCGGAGTGCCCCATCTCGTCGCGGTCACCGGCGAGGCCGGCGTGGGCAAGACCCGCCTGGTCGAGGAGTTCCGGCACTGGGCCGCGCGGCGCGGCGCGGCCACCGCGCACGCCCGGTCGTACGAGGCGGAGGGGGCGCTGGCGTACGCCCCCGTGGCGGCCTGGCTGCGCGACCTCGGCGTGGCCCGCTGGCGCGGGCACCTCACCCCCGCGCAGCTCGCGGCCCTCGCCCCGCTGCTGCCGGAGCTGTCGGTCCAGCGGGCCCCGGCGGAGCCAGGCTCGCGCCTGCGGCTGTTCGACGCGGCCGCGCAGGCGCTGCGCGCGGGCGCCGGCCAGGGACCGGTGCTGCTGGTCGCGGACGACCTGCACGCCGCCGACGCCCCGACGCTGCAGTTCCTGCACTACCTGGTGCGCGCCGACCCACCGGCGCCGCTGCTCGTGGCCGCCACGGCTCGCCTAGTCGACACGGACCCCGGGCACCCGCTGCACGGGCTGCTCGGTGGCCTGCGGGCACTCGGCCGCCACACCGAGCTGGCCCTGGGCCGGCTGGAGCGGGCGGAGTCAGCCGCGCTCGCCCGAGGGCTCGGGCATGACCTGGACCGCGCGGACGCCGACCGGCTCCATGACGAGACGGCGGGCAATCCGTTGTTCCTCGTCGAGGCGCTGCGGGCGGGCTGGCGCGGTGCCGAGCCGCGAGTGCTCACGCCGCGGGTGCAGGCCGTTCTGGAGGCACGGCTGCTGCCGTTGACGGACAGCGCCCGGGACCTGATCGGCGTGGCGGCCGCGGCGGGATCATCGGTCTCGGTCGATCTGCTCGTCAGGATCCACCCAGGTGGCGAGAACGAGGCCGCCCGGGACCTCGACGAGGTGTGGCGGCGGCAGCTGCTGCTGACCAGCGGCGGCGACACCTACGACTTCAGCCACGGCAAGCTGCGCGAGGTCGCCTACCGCCTGATGTCGCCGGCGCGCCGCCGCCACAGCCACACGCAGCTCGCCCGGGCGCTCCAGGACATCCACGCCGGCCGGTGGGACGAGGTCGCCGGGCAGATCGCCGCCCACCTGCACCAGGCCGGCGCCCGCGACGAGGCGGTCGACTGGTACGCACGCGCCGCCCAGGCGGCGGGGCGGCGCCACGCCGACGCGGAGGCCGCCGACCTGCTGGACCGGGCCTGGACGCTCCTGCGGTCGGGGCCGGAGTCCCGGAACCGCGACGAGCACGAGCTGGCCCTGTTGACCGCGCTGCCCGGGCCGCTGAGCGCCGCCGCCGGGTACGCGTCGCCTCGGCTGCGCACGGCGTTGGACCGGGCGTTCGCCCTCGCCGAGCGCCTCGGCGTCGAACCGGCGGCACCGCTGATGCGGGCGCGCGCGATGGCCGTGCTGTCGCGTGGGGAGTTCGACGCGGCCCTCGAATATGGCGGACAGCTGTGTGCTCTGGGTGAGAGTGACGACGTGCTCGCCGTCGAGGGCAACTTCGTCCAAGGCGTCGCGGCGGCCTGGCGGGGCGACGCGACGTCGGCTCGCGATCATCTGCGCGCCGCCATCGACCGCTACCGACCAGAGAACCGGCCGGCGCATCTGCTGGCCTACGGCCAGGACCCGCAGGCGCTCTGCCTCGCCCGCCTCGCGCACGTGCATTTCTGCCTCGGCGACATGCCCGAGGCACACCGGTTGCGGCACCGCTCGCTCGAGCTCGCCCGGGCGGTCAACCACCCGTTCACGCTCGCCGGGGCCCTGCTGTTCGCCGCGCTGCTCGACCTGGACCTGGCGGACCTGCCGTCGCTGCGGCAACATGTCGCGGAGCTTGCGGCGATGCGCCAGCGTGTCGAGGCGCCGCCGATCCGGCTCGTCACCGACGCGATGACCGGCTACCTCGACGTCCTGGACGGCGCGGCGGGTTCGGGACTGGCGGTCATCGACGCCGCGCTGGCCGATCCGGGCTGTGACACCGCCCCGGGCGTGCCCGCGATGCTGCTGCGTTTCCGCCTGGCCGCCGCGCGGGCCGCCGGGCTCGACGGCGAGCGCCGCGAGACGGCCAGGCGACTGCTGGCCGACGACGTGCGGGTCTGGGACGCCGCGGCGCGGGCGGAGCTGGACACCTGACGGCCTGACACCGGCGAACCGGGCGCCAAACGCTGAGCCCGGCGTCGAGGAACGCTCGCGGAACGCCCGCCCGCGCACCCTGCCCGCATGACCACGACAACCTTGCGCCGCGATCCGCCGGACGCGCTGCGCCGCAACTTCCGCGGAACGGTGCTGCGACCGGGCGAAGAGGGCTATGCCGAGGCCCGTCAGGTCTGGAACGGCGCCGTCGACCGCCATCCCGCCCTGATAGCCCGCTGCGCCGGCACCGACGACGTCCAGGCGGCGATCCGGTTCGCCCGCGAACGTGACCTGCCGGTCGCGGTCCGCGGCGGCGGCCACTCCGTACTCGGGTACGGCGTGTGCGACGACGGCATCGTGATCGACCTGTCGCAGCTGAAGGCGGTGTCGGTCGACCCCGCCGGCCGCACCGCGCGCGCGGCGGGCGGCCTGACCTGGGCCGAGTTCGACCTCGCGACCGGGCGGCACGGCCTGGCCACCACTGGCGGCTCGGTCAGCTCCACCGGGATCGGCGGGGTGACGCTCGGCGGCGGGTTCGGGCACCTGATGCGCCGGCACGGGCTGACCGTCGACAACCTGCTGGCCGCCGACCTGGTCACCGCCGACGGCGACCGGCTGCGGGTCGACGCCATGACCGAGCCGGAGCTGCTGTGGGGGCTGCGCGGCGGCGGCGGCAACTTCGGCGTCGTCACCGCGTTCGAGTACGGCCTGCACCCGGTCGGGCCCGTCGTCCTCGGCGGACCGGTCTTCTGGCCGCTGGACCAGGCGCCACAGGTGCTGCGCTTCCTGCGGGAGTTCGCGCCCATGGCTCCCGACGAGCTCGGCGTCGCCCTCGTCGCCATGCTGGCTCCCCCGATGCCCTTCCTGCCGGCCGAGCGGTACGGCACCCCGGTGCTCGGGTTGCTGCCCGTCTGGTGCGGCGATCTCGCCGAGGGCGCCGCGGTGTTGGCGCCGCTGCGCGGGGTGGGAACACCGATCGGCGACCTCGTCCGCCCGGTCCCCTACCGCGCCCTGCAGTCGCTGCTCGACATCAGCGCCTCGCCAGGGAACTGCTCCTACTGGCGCTCCCACCGGCTGCCGGACCTGTCCGACACGGCCATCGACGCCGTCGTCGACGCCATCGCCTCGATCACGTCACCGCTGTCGCTGCTCAACGGGTGGATGATCGGCGGCGCGGCCAGCCGGGTGGCGCCGGACGCCACCGCCGTCGGCCCTCGCGAGCCCGGCTTCGAGCTGCGCCTGATCGCGAACTGGCGCCCGGGCGACCCGGGCCACGAGCGGCACCTGGCCTGGGCGCGCGACGGGTGGCAGCGCCTGCGGCCCGAGAGCGCCGGCCAGTTCGCCACCTTCCTGTCCGACGAGGGCCCCGCCGGCGTCCGGGCCGCGTACGGCGACCGGCTCGGCCGGCTGACCGCCCTCAAGGACCGCTTGGACCCGTCGAACGTCTTCCGTCTCAACCCGAACATCCCCACGAGCGAGGGAGTCTCCCGATGAAGATCCTGGTGACCGGCGCGACCGGTACCGTCGGCCGGCACGTCGTGCGCGGCCTCGCCGGCCGCGGCGTCCCGGTGCGGGCGTTCGTCCGCGACGCCGACGCCGCGGCCCGCGTCCTCGGCCCCGGCGTGGAGCTCGCGGTCGGCGACTTCTCCGACCGCGAAACGCTCGCCCGCGCCCTGTCCGGCGTCGACCGGCTCTTCCTGGCCTGCGGCAACGTCCCCGGGCAGGTCGGGCACGAGCGCGCGGCGATCGACGCGGCGGCGGCCGCCGGCGTCGGCCGCGTCGTCAAGCTGTCGGGCCCCGACCCGTACCCCGCCTCGCCACTGGTCTTCGACAGCTGGCACGGCGCCATCGAGCGGCATCTGGCCGCGTCCGGGCTGCCCATGGTGCTGCTGCGCCCCCGGACCTACCTGACCAACCTGCTGGCCCACGCCCAGGCCATCGCGAGCACCGGGATGCTGTTCGCCCCGGCCGGCGCCGCCGAGATCTCCTTCGTCGACCCGCGGGACGTGGCCGACGTGGCCGTCGAGTGCCTGACCGGCGAGGGGCATGAGGGCCGGGCCTACACGCTGACGGGACCGGAGGCGATCACCTTCGAGCGCGTCGCCCGGGAGCTGGGCACGGCCATCGGCCAGCCCGTCCGCTACGTCCATGTCGGCGACGAGGACGCCCGGCAGGCCATGACCGCGGACGGGCTGCCGCCGATGGTCGCGGACGCCATCGTCGCGATCTTCGTCGCGCAGCGGGAGGGGTGGATGGCGACGACCACCACCGACGTGCGGGACGTCACCGGTCGGGCGCCACGGTCGGTCACCGACTTCGCGCGCGACCACGCCCACCTGTTCCAGCCGGCCAGCCCGGCGCAAGGCGACGGCGGCGAGGACGGCCGCGCCGAAAATGCCTTGGCAAAGGCGGGCGACCTGGCGTAGAGGTTCCACCGATGAATCTCTCCAGGGACGTCTCCGCCCGAGTCTGACGGCGTAGCGACGTAGTGCCAGCCCGGCCGGCTCGGTCACCCGAGCGCGGCCGGGCCACCGTCCTATGCCCTGACCTGGACCGACGTGGGGCGGGCGCCCGCGCGGCGTCCGCCCCGGAGACGAGACATTCCATGGATCCGCACGAATACGCGTGTCACGACGCGGTCGGCCTACGGACGCTGATCGCCAAGGGCGAGGTGAGCGCCGCCGAGGTCGAGGCGGCGGCGCGGAAGGCGCTGGGGTGGGCGAACGGCCGGCTGAACGCCCTGGCCGCGCCCCTGTTCGGCCCGGCGCTGAGCCACGACCCCCAGGGCCCGCTCGGCGGGGTGCCGTTCCTCATCAAGGACACGGGCCCGATGGCCGAGGGGGTGCCGTTCCGGTGCGGGAGCCGGAGCCTGGGCCCCGGGATCCCGGCCCCGGCCGACCATGAGCTGATGCGCCGGTTCCGGGCCGCCGGCCTGGTGACGCTGGGTCTGACGATCTCCCCGGAGATGGGGCTGAGCTTCACCACCGAGCCGCTGCTGCACGGCCCGGTGCGCAACCCCTGGGATCCGTCCCGCACCGTCGGCGGCTCCAGCGGTGGCGCCGCCGCCCTGGTCGCGGCGGGCGCCGTCCCGGTCGCCCACGCCAACGACGGAGCCGGCTCGATCCGGGTGCCGGCGTCCTGCTGCGGCCTGGTCGGGCTCAAGCCGAGCCGCGGCCGGACGCCGACGGGCGCCGGGCTCGGGGCGGCGGCGTTCGGCATGCTCTCCGAGTTCGCGCTGACCCGCACCGTCCGCGACGCGGCGGCGCTGCTCGACGCGGTGCACGGGCCGATGGCCGGCGGCGCCTTCGCCGCGCCGCCACCCGCGCGCCCGTACGCGCGGGAGGTGCGGCCCGACGCGCGCGCCGGCGGGCCGTCCCAGGGCGGCGGCCTGCGGGTGGCGGTGACGACCCGGGCCTGGTCCGGCGCCGGGGTCGACCCGGAGGTCGCCGCGGCGACCGTGCGCGCCGGCGAGGCGCTCGCGGCGCTGGGGCACCACGTCGAGGAGGCGTCGCCGCCGCTCGGGTGGGACGAGGTGATCCGGGCCTGCATGATCGAGACGGTCGCCATGGCCGCCCCGTTCCTGCTGGCCCCCCGGCAGCCGCCGGCCGACCGCCTCGAGGCCGTCTCCCGGCGGGTCCTGGCCTACGCCCGGGAGCACGGTGCCGTCGACCTCGTCGCGGGGCTGGACGCGGCCGGCCGGGTCGGGCAGGTCCTCGACCGTTTCCTCGCCGAGCACGACCTGCTGGTGACCCCGACGCTCGCGCGCCTGCCGGTGCCGCACGGCACGCTCCGCTATGACGACCCGGGCCACACCGTCGAGAGCTGGCTTCGCGAGATCTTCGACTTCGGGCCGTTCACCAGCGTCGCCAACGTGACCGGCGTGCCGGCGGTCAGCCTGCCGCTCGGGCAGAGCGCGGGCGACCTGCCCATCGGCGTCCAGATCATCGCCGCCCACGGGCGGGAGGACCTGCTGCTGCGCGTCTCGGCCGCGCTGGAGGAGGCGATGCCCTGGCGCGACCGCCGGCCGCCGCTCTCCGCCCGGCGGGCCTGACCGTCGCCGTCCGGGCTACCGGCTGCCGGTAGGGGCTGCCCCTGACCACCACGCCGCCACCGCGCTGAGGCGACGGCGTGGTGGCGTGGTGGCGTGGTGGCGTGGTGCCGGTCAGCCGGCCAGCCGGGCGCCCGGTACGGGCGGGGCCAGCACGCCCTGGACGCGGGCGAGCAGCTCGTCGACGTCAACGGGCTTGGTGACGTACTCGCTGGCGCCGGCGTCGAGGCACTTCTGCTGGTCGTCGGGCATCGCCTTCGCCGTGACCGCGATGATCGGGATGTCGGCGAACCGGGGCATGGCCCTGATCGCGGCCATCGTGGTGTACCCGTCCATCTCCGGCATCATCACGTCCATGAGGACCAGGTCGGTCGACGGGTTGAGCAGCAGCTTCTCGATCCCCTTCCGGCCGTCCGGGGCGTGGTCGACGGCCGCCCCGTAGAACTCGAGGATGCTGGTGATCGCGAAGACGTTGCGGACGTCGTCGTCGATGACGAGGACCGACCGCCCGACCAGGGTGTCCTCTTCATCGCTCGCCGCGGCGTCCCTCGCGGCGGCCGGCTGACCGCTGCGCGCCGCGGGGAGCGCGGCCGCCGCCAGGTCACCGGCGGGCGGAAGGTCCGTACGCGCGCCCTGGTTCGGCACATGAGCCGGCCGGTCCTCAGGGACCGTCCGGGCACCGGTCGCGCGCGGTTCGGCGGCGGGCAGCCGCGGTTGCGGGGACGGCGGGCCGGTGGCGGCGCCGCCCGCGGCGTCGCCGGGCGTTTCGTCCGCCAGGCTGGGCGGGCTCCCCTCGGCGGCCTCGTCCATGCCGGCCCCCTTCACGCCGGCCCCCTTCACGCCGGCCTGGTCGACCGCGGTCTCGTCCACGGCGCCAGCCGAGAAGATGCCCAGGGCGCCGGCCGAGGAGCCGGGGGTGGTGGCCGGCACGGCGTCGCGTCCCTGCTCGGTGCTGGTCAGCTCGGCCGGCGGGGTGGTGGGCAGCCGCAGCGTGAAGGTGCTTCCGCTGCCGTAGACGCTGCGCGCGCGGATCTCCCCGCCGAGCAGGGTGGCGACCTCGCGGCAGATCGACAGCCCCAGGCCGGTGCCGCCGTAGCGCCGGCTGGTGGTGCCGTCACCCTGCTGGAAGGCGCCGAAGATCCGGTCGAGGTTCTCCTCGGCGATGCCGATCCCGGTGTCGGAGACGGCGAACAGGATGTGGTCGCCGGCGGTGGCGCCCGAGGCCGAGGCCATCGTGATGGCCAGGTCGACGCGGCCCTGCTCGGTAAACTTCACCGCGTTCGAGAGCAGGTTGCGCATGATCTGCGCGAGCCGGTGCCGGTCGGTGAGCAGGCGGTCGGGCACGTCCGGCGCGATGTCGACGGTGAGTCGCAGGCCCTTCTCGATGGTGACGGGCGCGAACGTCGCCCGCAGGTCGTCCACCACCGAGGCGACGGCGACCGGCTCGACGTGCAGGTCCATCTTGCCCGCCTCGACCTTGGACAGGTCGAGGATGTCGTTGATGAGCTGCAGCAGGTCCGAGCCCGCCGAGTGGATGACGTGGGCGTACTCGACCTGCTTGCCGGTCAGGTTGCCCTTCGGGTTGCGGGCGAGCAGGCCGGCGAGGATGAGCAGGCTGTTGAGCGGCGTGCGCAGCTCGTGCGACATGTTGGCGAGGAACTCGGACTTGTACTTCGAGGCGAGCGCGAGCTGGCGGGCACGCTCCTCGAGCTCCTGCCGGGCGTGCTCGATCTCGCGGTTCTTGACCTCGATGTCGTGCTTCTGCTGGGCGAGGAGATCGGCCTTCTCCTCGAGCTCGGCGTTCGAGCGCTGCAGGTCCCCCTGGCGGGACTGGAGCTCCTCCGACCGCGCCTGCAGCTCGCCGGCCAGCCGCTGCGACTCCACCAGCAGGGCGTCGGTGCGGGCGTTCGCGACGATCGTGTTGACGTTGACGCCGATGGTCTCGGTGAGCTGGTTCAGGAACGCGTGGTGGACCCCGGTGAACGGGGAGAACGACGCCAGCTCGATGACGCCCAGTGCCTGGTCCTCGAAGACGATCGGCAGCACGACGAGGGCGACGGGCGCGGCCCGGCCGACACTCGAACCGATCGTGATGTAGTCGACGGGGGTCTGGTCCACCACGATGGTGCGGCGGGTGCGGGCGGCCTGGCCGATCAGGGAGTCGCCGAGGCCGAACCGGCGAGGTGTCGCCGGTGAGGGCTGGTAGCCGTAGCTGGCGATGAGGGCGAAGGCCTGCTGGTCGACCGAGGAGTCGACCAGGAAGAACGTGCCGTGCTGCGCACCGACCAGCGGGGTCAGCTCGTCGATGACGAGCTGCGCGACGGTCGTCAGGTCACGGTGGCCCTGCATCAGCCCGGCGATGTGCGCCAGGTTGGTCTTCAGCCAGTCCTGTTCCTCGTTCATCCGGGTCGTGTCGCGCAGCGAGCGCACCATCGCGTTGATGTTGTCCTTGAGCTCGGCCACCTCACCTTGCGCGTCGACAGTGATCGAGCGGGTGAGGTCACCGGTGGCGACGGCGCTGGTCACGGCCGAGATGGCGCGGACCTGGCGGGTGAGGTTCCCGGCGAGCTCGTTGACGTTCTGCGTCAGGCGCTTCCAGGTGCCGGACACCCCCTCGACCGTGGCCTGGCCACCGAGGATGCCGTCGGTGCCGACCTCCCGGGCCACCCGGGTCACCTCGGCGGCGAACGAGGAGAGCTGGTCGACCATCGTGTTGATGGTCTCCTTCAGCTCCAGGATCTCCCCGCGCGCGTCGACGTCGATCTTGCGGGTGAGGTCGCCCTGGGCGACCGCGGTGGTGACCTGGGCGATGTTGCGGACCTGGCTGGTCAGGTTGTTCGCCATGAAGTTGACGTTGTCGGTCAGGTCCTTCCAGCTGCCCGACACGCCCTTCACGCTCGCCTGGCCGCCGAGCCGGCCGTCGGTGCCGACCTCGCGGGCCACCCGGGTCACCTCGTCGGCGAACGCGCCCAGCGTGTCCACCATGGTGTTGATGGCCGACGCGAGCGCCGCGACCTCGCCCTTCGCCTCGACCGTGATCTTCTGGGAGAGGTCGCCGCGGGCGACGCCGGTGGCGACCTGGGCGATCGAGCGCACCTGCGCGGTCAGGTTGGACGCCATCACGTTGACGTTGTCGGTCAGGTCCTTCCAGGTACCCGACACGCCCCGCACGATGGCCTGGCCGCCCAGGTTGCCCTGGGTGCCGACCTCACGGGCCACCCGGGTCACCTCGTCCGCGAAGCCGGAGAGCTGGTCGACCATCGTGTTGATGGTCTCCTTCAGCTCCAGGATCTCCCCGCGCGCGTCGACCCGGATCTTCTGCGACAGGTCACCCTTCGCCACCGCCGTGGTCACCTGCGCGATGGAGCGCACCTGGTCCGTCAGGTTGTCGGCCATGACGTTCACCGACTCGGTGAGGTCACGCCATGTGCCGGAGACGCCCTTCACGTTGGCCTGGCCGCCGAGCCGGCCGTCGGTGCCGACCTCACGGGCCACCCGGGTCACCTCGTCCGCGAACGAGGACAGCTGGTCGACCATCGTGTTGATGGTGTTCTTCAGCTCCAGGATCTCGCCACGGGCCTGCACAGTGATCTTCTGGGACAGGTCTCCGCGGGCGACCGCCGTCGCGACCTGGGCGATGTCCCGGACCTGGCCGGTCAGGTTCCCGGCCATCGCGTTGACGTTGTCGGTCAGGTCCTTCCAGGACCCGGAGACCCCCGGCACCTCGGCCTGGCCGCCGAGCTTGCCCTCGCTGCCCACCTCGCGGGCCACCCGGGTCACCTCGGAGGTGAAGAGCGCGAGCTGGTCGATCATGCCGTTGAAGACGAGGGCGATCTCGTCCATCAGCTCGTCGCCCACCTGGGGCAGCCGCGTGCCGAAGTCACCTCCGCGTACCGCGGTGAGCCCCGCGAGAAGCTGACGCAGGGCGCTGTCGTCGGGCCGGGCCAGCGAGGCCTTCGAGGGGACCAGAGTGTCCGTCATCGACATTCTCCCGGCGAGTGTCCAGGCGCCGGCACGGTGCGGCGACATCGATAGCGATAGCGCATTGGCAGCCATCATGCCTTGGGATGGCCAAAGGGTGTGCGAGAACGATCTTTCTTAGCACACCCGGCGGCCGTGTCACCCAGCTATCAATGGCATCCCAGTAGGGTAAGCGGCGCCATAGCGGCCCGCAGGTGGGAAGCCTTCACGGGGGCAAGCAAGAGGAGAAGGGTGGCCCGAACGCCGCAGGAGCCCGAGCCGTCGCCAGAACGCCGCAACCGGCTCCTCGACATCGTCATCCGGCAACGGCAGCGGATCTTCGAGCTAGAAGCCCGGGCCTCCGGCGCCCACCTCGTGGACCTGGCCGTCGGCCTCCTCATGGCGCGGCTGGGCGCCTCCCCGGCCGACGCCGCCGACCAGCTCCAGCGGCTGGCGCACACCGCCGGCGTCAGCCCCGCCGAGTTCGCCGCCGAGCTGCTGGGCGAGCCACGGCCGACCGTCGCCGGCGCCCCCGCGAAGGCGGGAGCGTGGCGGCGGCTCTGGCGCGCCGCCACGACGGCGGACCACGCCGCGGACGGTGACGCGGTCGCCCGGGCGGTGCTGCAGGAAGGCCTCGCCGCCCATGGAGCCTGCGCCATCGCGCTCTGGATGCTGGAACCGGACGGCGCGCTCACCCTGGTGGGACAGCACGGCCTCACGGCGCTCGACGCGAGCCGCTGGCGGCGGATACCCCCACAGCTGGACTGCGCGCCCACCAGGGCGGTCGCCCAGGGGCAGCCGGTGTGGTGGCCGGCCGGAACGCCTCCAGACAACGGGGCCACCGATCCGCCGGCACCTCCGCGGCTGGGATCGTGGAGCGGGGCCCGGGCCGCGCTGCCGCTGCTGAACGCCGGCACCCTGGTGGGCGCGGTCGAGATCTGCTGGACGCGGCCGATGGAGGCCGACGGCACCCGCCTGCTGCGGGAGCTCGCCGCCCTCGCCGACGTCTGCCAGCGCGCGCTGCGGCCGCGCGTCGAGGAGGGCGACGGCCCGGCCGGCGCCGATGCCGCCACCGCCACCGCCACCGTCGCCGCCGGCGGCGGCGACGGCGGACGGGTGCCGGATGCCTGGCTGCCGGCCCTGCTGGACGGGCTCGCCGGCTCGGTCCTGCTCGCCCAGGCCATGCGCGACAACGCCGGCGAGGTCGTCGACTTCCGGGTCACCTATGTCAACCGCGACTTCGTCGACCCCGCCCGGCTGCCCGCGGACGAGGTGCGCGGCGCCCGGCTGCTCGACCTCTATCCCCTGATGGGCGCGGACGACGGCCTGTTCGGCCGGGCGGTCGACGTGCTGAGCACCGGCGCCCCGTACGCGGCCGACCGCACGATGCTGCTCTGCCTGGTCGGCGACGTGATCGTCAGCCGCGAGATGGACATCCGCGTGACCAGGCACGCCGACGGGGTCGCGATCAGCTGGCGGTTCACCGACGGGGCGGACGCGCCAGCCTCGCTGGGCACCCACGTCCAGCGGCTCGGCGGTTTCGGCGGCTGGCAGGAGGACGTCGGCAGCGGGGCCATCCGGTGGACGGACAACACCTACGACCTCTTCCACCTCCCGCGTTCGGCGCCGCCGATCGCGCTCGAGGACCTGCACCCGCACGTCCACGCCGAGGACCGGGACGCGTTCGAGCACTTCCGCGCGGCGCTGCTACGGCTCGGCCGGGCTGCGACCGCCTCGTTCCGCGTCCTGCTGCCCGACGGCGGGCTGCGGCACTGGCGCACGTTCGCCGAGCCGGTCACCGACACCGCCGGCACCCTGATCGGCGTCCGCGGGGTCTACCAGGACCTCACCGACCAGTACCGGACCGAGCTCGTCCTGCACGCCACGCAGAGCCAGCTCGCGGACTCCGAGGCGCGGGCCGCGAGCCAGCACATGCTCGCGCTCGCCCTCCAGAAGGCGATCCTCCCGGAGGCCCAGCCGCTGCTGACCACCAGCGGCCTCGCCGTAGCCGTCCGTTACCGGCCCGCCGAGCAGGAGAGCCTGGTCGGCGGCGACTGGTACGACGCGATAGTGCTGCCCGACGGGCAGATCCTGCTGGCCGTCGGCGACGTCGCCGGCCACAGCATCCGGTCGGTCGCGGGGATGACGGCGCTGCGCAACGGCCTGCGAGGCCTCGCCGTCACCGGCGCCGGGCCCGGGCAGCTGCTGCGGTGGCTGAACAACGTCGCCTGCCACCTCACCGACGACATCACCGCCACCGTCGTCTGCGGCCTCTACCGGCCGGAGGACCGCGCCCTGCGCTGGGCACGCGCCGGGCACCTGCCCCCCGTCCTCGTCCGCGACGGCCGGGCCGAGGCGCTCCCGGTCCCCGACGGCCTGCTGCTGGGTGTCGATCCCGACGTCTCCTACGAGGAGACCGTCACGCAGCTCACACCCGGCGACGCCCTGCTGCTCTACACCGACGGACTCGTCGAGCGGCGGGGCACCGGCCTCGACGAGTCGCTGCGTGACCTGCTGCGTCTCGCCGCCGCGCCCCACCCGGACGTCGGGCGACGGGCGGACTTCCTGCTCGCGCACTGCACGCCGGACACCGACGACGACACCTGTCTGGTCATCGTCGAACTGCTGGCATAACTGCGGGGTGATAGCGCCGTTCGGCCGGGTACGACCCGCATCGGCATCTTTCAGGCGGATCGAGAGAAGGTGGTCGCGCCGTGGGTCTGACTGTCCCGCCGACGGGCGAGCCGCGCTCTCTGCGACCTTCCCAGAGTCCCCCACGGGGCGCGGTACTCGATGTATTCACGGTGCCGGCCAGTCCCGAGTCGCCCCGGACCGCCCGGCGGCGGGCGGCCGAGGTGTTAACCCGCCACGGATGCGAACCGGCCCTGGTCGACGACGCGATCCTGCTGCTGAGCGAAATCGTCACCAACGCGGTCGTGCACGCGGACAGCGCGGCCGAGGTCGAGGTCCGGGCCGGCGAACTGGTGATCTGGTTCGGCGTCCGCGACGCCGACAGCCGCCGGTGGCCGGTTCACTGGCCGGTGAGCCTGGGCGCGTCCGGCGGCCGCGGCCTCCACCTTGTCGCGACGCTCGCGGCCGACTGGGGCACGAACGTACACAGTGACGGGGGGAAGACCGTCTGGTTCTGGCTTGGTCGCTAGCCGCGCGCCTTAACCCGGCTGTCGATCTGTCGTCCTCCGGACAGAGCTGTCCGGAGGGTGAACCGAGCCGTGCGACTCGGCCGGCGTTCTCGTCGTATCGCCGTGGGCGAGCGGGACACAGCAGCCGAACACTGTGTCATGGTCGGATACACCAGCCGTAACACCACGGGCGACGATCACACTTCATGACTACAGACAGTAATCCATGGGTCGGAAACCTGAAAACGAGCGTGCCACGGAACACCCACTCGAAGTCATCTCCTGCCCCGCGACGGCCAGAAGCGGGATCGGCGGATACCTGAACGGATACCGCGCCGGGCGCGGTCTGCCCACCGATCTCTGCAGGTAGAGTTTCCACCGGGCCGAGAAGCCGTGGTCCGGCGGCGCGGGGAGGGAGCGGCCTTGGAGGCATTGGGTCCGAACGACCCGCCGACGGTTGGAAGTTATCGGCTCGCGGCCGTACTGGGCAGCGGCGGTATGGGACGGGTGTATCTCGCCTTCTCGCCGAGCGGACGCCGGGTGGCCATCAAGGTTATCCGGCCAGATCTCGTCCAGGAGACGCACATCCGTCAGCGGTTCGCCCGTGAGGTGGCCGCATCCAGGGCTGTGAGCGGATTCTTCGCGGCGCCGGTCATTGACGCCGATCTCGACGCGGATCCGCCCTGGCTGGCCACCGCCTTCATTCCGGGCCCGTCCCTCAACGCCGCGATCCATGATGCCGGACCGCTTCCGATGGCGTCCGTGCGAGCGCTCGGCGCCGCGCTGGCGGAGGCACTCACCGCCGTCCACGCCGCCGGCCTGATCCATCGGGACCTCAAACCCGCCAACGTGCTGCTCGCACCCGACGGTCCCCGTCTGATCGACTTCGGGATATCCTCGCTCGCGGATTCGGGGACCCTCACCCATGCCGGCGCCATGATGGGCTCGCCGGGATTCATGTCGCCAGAACAGGTGCAGGGTAAACCGGTCGGGCCGCCGACCGACATTTTCGCGTTCGGCGCGGTCCTCGCGTTCACCGTCACCGGAACCGGTCCGTTCGGCGTCGGGTCCGTGCCCGCGATGCTCTACCGGAGCGTGCATGCTCCGCCGGAACTAGCCCAGGTACCGGACGAGCTGCGGCCTCTGTTGGCCGCCTGCCTGTCCAAGGACCCCGCCAGGCGGCCTGATCTGGCCACCATCCTCAGGGAACTGACCGGCGGGCAGGGCGCCGCGGACATGTTCCCGCCGGGCTGGCTGGCCGCAGCCTTCGCCCAGGCGCCGATCACGATCGAAACACCGCCGCCCCTGATGGGACCGACGCCGGCCCCGCTGGGAACGACGCCCATCCCGCCGAACCCCCCGACCGACAGCCGACCCCCGGGGGCCACTCCATCCGGCGCGCGCGGGTCGGCGGACATGGCGACGCGGGAACAGAGCATCTCCCCCACGCCCATCCCCGTCGCGGGCGAGCCGACGGTCCGCCAGGAACCCGCGGAGCCCGCGCCCTTCTCCTGGGCCCGCACGACTCCCGAGGAACCACCTCTCCAGCCATCTCGGCAACCGCGGCCCAGCCGCCGCCGGCTGCTGATCGGCGCGATCGGCGCGGTGGGCGCGGCGGGCGCCGCCGCCGCCGGAACGACCGCCTGGCTGCTTCTCGACGACGACGCTCCTGCGTCCAGGACCCTGCGCTGGAAATTCCGCACGGTTGGCACCACGTTCTCCCGCCCCCGGGTCGCGGGCGACTTCGTATACGTGTCCAGCAACGACGGCACCTTGTACGCGCTTCGGACATCGACCGGGGCAGCGGCGTGGAAGTACAGGACCAACGCCGCGCTCGGATCGGCTCCCTTCACCCTCGGCGGGGTGGTCTACCTCGGCGCCGACGACACCAATCTGTACGCCATCGACGCCGTCACGGGCCAGCAGCGCTGGGCATACCAGACCGGCGGGATCGTACACACCGCGGTGGGGGGCGGGGGCGTCGTGTATGTCGGCAGCGCCGATTTCCACCTGTACGCCGTCGATGCGGTCGCCGGCACGCTCCGGTGGAAGTTCCCGACCGAGAACGACACGCATTCACCGACCATGGCCGGTGAGACCGTGTACGTCGGCAGCAGTGACACCAATCTTTACGCCGTGGACGCCTCCAGCGGAGAGCAGAGATGGAAGTTTCCCACCTCCGGCGCGGTGTCCGGCATTCCCGCCGTGATGGGCGGAATGGTCTACTTCGGCAGTGGCGACGAAACCCTGTACGCCGTCGACGCCGGCAGCGGGAACAAGGCCTGGACATTCGGCGGCGTCTCCGTCGGTGCCGGGCCGACCATCGCCAATGGTGTTGTCTATATGGGCGGTAATGATCGGACCCTGCACGCGCTTCGCGCCACAAGCGGGGAAAAACTGTGGACGTTCCGCGCCGCGGGGGACGTCAGCGCGCCGACGGTGGTCGGTAACACCGTCTACGTCGGCAGCAGCGATGCCAATCTTTACGCCATCGACGCCGCCACGGGGGCCCAGCGGTGGGCGTACCCGGCCAGCAGCGGAGTGCACACGGTCGCGGTCGCCGACGGCATCGCCTACTTCGGGACCGACGACAACGAACTCTGCGCAGTGCGCGTCGGATGACCTCTTCGCGTGATCACGGTTTTCCCTCTGTGGATACCGTACGGTGCCCGCCGCCGCCCGGCCGGCGACCGGCGGCGAACGGCACCCTCCTGTCCGTGCGCGCGACCGCTTCGCTAAAGTGCCCAGAAGGCGGCCCTTCAGGTCGTTCCTGTTCGGGATCACCCTGTTCCAGTCCACCGTGGTCGTACGTGTCCGGCCAGCCGGTGGACCAGTGCTCGACGACCATTCGGAGCCATCCCGCCGAGAGTCCAGACCTCCCGCCCCCTCCGGTGCCCGCTCGATGTTTCACGGCCTTGCGAGGCGATCACCAAACGCGTTCGGCGACAGCTGTCGAGGCGCGGGGCACTGCCTTCTGACGTAACAAAGCCTTCTGACGTAACAAAGCTCACGTCCCTGTCGGCTCGCTGATTCCGCACCAGGAGCCAGGTGGTCAGGGCGGCCCATGGCGAGGGGGAAGCTATGGCGGTAGCCGGGCGGAAACCCGCGCGGCCGGTGGCGAAGCACGCCCGCCGCAACCTCACGGTGTGGGACGCCTATGCGCGCTGCGCCGAGGCATGTGGACCCCTGTCCGCTCCGCGGGGCGAGAGCCCGCGGGTGGAGTTCCGCTCCGTCGTGCCGCCGGGCCGCCGGTTCGCCCTCACCCTCCTGTTCGCCTTCACCGCGCTGGTGGACCTGCTGCTCATCGGATGGCTGCTGCTGCCGGCGCACGTGCCCGGCCCCGGCGTGATCGGGATCGGCGACTGGCGGCTGACCCTGGCCCGGGTGAGTTTCTGCCTCGTCATCCTCGTCGAGGTCATCAGACTCGTTCAGGTCACTGTCATCTGGATACTCGCCTGGAACGCCAAGGACCCCGTACCGTTCACCCCGCCCCCGGGGCTGCGGGTGGCGGTGCTCACCACGATCGTTCCGTCGAAGGAACCAATCTCCGTCGTGGCCCGGACCCTGCGGGCGATGCGGGAGATCTCCTACCCCGACGGTTTCCTGACACCGTGGATCCTGGACGAGGAGGACGATCCGGAGGTCCGGCGGATCGCGGACGAGCTGGGGATCATGCACTTCAGCCGCAAAGGACGCCCCGAGTACAACCAGCCCAGCGGCGAGTTCCGGGTCCGAAGCAAGTCCGGCAATCACAACGCCTGGCGCGCCGAACACGAGAGCCACTATGACGTGGTGGCCCAGATGGATCCCGACCACGTGCCACTGACCTGTTTCCTGGAACGCACCCTGGGCTACTTCCGCGATCCGGACGTCGCCTTTGTCGTGGCTCCCCAGGTCTACGGGAACATGCGTGAGAACTGGGTGGCGCGCGGGGCCTCGATGCAGCAGTACCTCTTCAACGGCGTGATCGAACGGGGCGGAAACGGCCTGGACGCGCCGCTGTTGATCGGCACCAACCACCTCTACCGCCCGGACGCCTGGCGACAGATCGGCGGCTACCAGGACTCGATCATCGAGGACCACCTGACCAGCATGCGGGTACAGGGCACGGTCAACCCGGCGACCGGAAACCCCTGGAAGGGTGTCTACACGCCCGACGTGATCGCGATCGGCGAGGGGCCGACCACCTGGACCGACTACTTCAACCAGCAGAAACGATGGGCGTACGGCGTCTGGGACGTCAAGCTGCGCCGCCGGGCGAAGGCCGGGATCAGGCTGCGCGCCCGCCAGCGGCTGCTGTACGGAATGGTGCAGTTCTACTATCCGAGCGTCGCCATGAGCCTGCTGTTCGGTAGCCTGGCAACGATCGCCTACCTGATTTTCGGCGCCACCGCGATCAGCCTGCCCGGTGATCCGTGGCTGACGCTGTGGTCAGCGAGCCTGGGCAGCTGGCTCAGCGTTTGGCTGTGGCTTCGCCGATTCAACCTCGCCGATCACGAAAGACGTGAGGCCGGGATATCCGGTATGGCTCTGACGCTGTTCGCCGGGCCGATCTACGTGTCCGCCGCGTTCGCCGCGCTGCTGCGCCGGCCGCTGGCCTACGCGGTCACCGCCAAGGGAGAGCTGCGCAGCAGCGAGTCGCTTCGCACGTTCCGTCTGCACCTCGCCTGGGCAGCCATCGCCGGGGCCCTGCTGGGCGTCAACCTCGCCGTGAACCGCCACTACGCCACCCCGCAGGCCTGGGCGCTCCTCAGCCTCGTGGTGGGGATGTCCCCGCCCCTGATCGCCGCGGTGGGAAGAATCGCCGCGCGCGGTGGGGCCACGACATCTGATGACGTGCCCGCATCCGGTGACCTGCCCGCGGCGGTGCCGCGCATACCCGCGCCCGCCGCCTCGGACCGGGTGGAGAACCAGCTCCTGCTGGCCCCGCGGCTGGCCGAGAAGACTCCGGGCAAGGAAGGCGCGCGGTGAGGCTCGCGGTGCCGCGGGTGCTCGGCCTGGTCCTGGTGCTCGCGCTCGCCGGCTATGTCTTTCGGGTGGCGCCGAACCTGGCCGGAGCCGAGACACCGCCGGCGACGCTGGCCGGCGAGCTGCCAGCGGATCTCATGCCGCCTTCCGCCATCCCGGACCCGGCGGGCCCCGCGACGGTCTTCCCCGACTGGGGAAAGGTCTTCCTCGGCATCATGACCGCCGAGGGAGTCCACGACTTCGGCGCCGCCGCGGACTTCGCCCGGACGACGACCTACCGGCCTCGGGCCTACCAGTTCTCCCAGGGCTGGGCCGCGGACGGTTTCAGTGCCGACGCGCTGGACAAGGTCGCGCGCCTGGGGATGATGCCGATAGTGGCCTGGGAGCCGTGGGACTACACCGTCGTGCCCAAGAACGACAAGCTCCGCGGCGAACAACCAAAATACCAGCTCAGCAGGATCATCGACGGCTCCTTCGACTCCTACATCCGGTCTTGGGCGCGCGGAGTCAAGAAACTCGACTACACGATCGGCATGCGGTTCGCGCACGAGATGAACGGTTACTGGTACCCATGGTCCGAACAGGCGAACGGCAACAAGCCTGGGGACTATGTCCGGGCCTGGCGCCACGTCCATGACATCTTCGCGGCGGAGGGGGCGAGGAACGTCGTATGGATCTGGAGCCCGAACATCAGCTACCAGAACTCCACCCCGCTCGCCGAGCTCTATCCGGGCGACGCGTATGTGGACTGGGTGGGCTTCTCCGGCTACTACGGCACGGCGGGCCTTGAGGCCTACAAGTCCTTCGACGAGCTGTTCGACAGCAGCATCGCCGAGGTCTCGCGGATCACCCCGAAGCCGATCGTGATCACGGAGACGGGCGCGGCCGACGGGGCGGGGCGCAAGGCTGAATGGATCGCCCAGCTCTTCGACTCCCTTCCTCGGCACCCGGAGATCATCGGTGTCATCTGGCAGGAGGCCATGAAGGAGACCGACTGGCGGGTGGCCGTGTCACCCACGGCCGCGCGGGCATTCGCGGCTGGCGCCGCCGATCCGCGCTACGACGTGACCTGGCAGCGAGGGAACAAGCCCCGGTTGACCCTGGCGCCGCTCCGCTGACCTTGACCCTCTGCTGCCTTCGGCCAATCTCGGCGTACGCCGGCAAGGGTCAGGGCGAGATCAGAGCAAGGTCAGGGGGCGACCCGGCGCCAGATGGTCCAACCGCTGGCATCTGGTACCTGCGCGATCTGGCGATATCTCGTCGTGTCATCGAGGATGTCGCGGATCTGTCGGTCGAGCGCCGCGGTAGGACCGTAGCGCAGTACGACGATCTCGAAGTAGCGATCGGTGAGGGCCGCGCGGTAGGCGCCCACACCGGGGATTGCTGCTTTTGTACGCGGGTCCACGTAGTAGAGGTAGTACGTGTTGTCCCACTGACCGGACGCCGTCCGGTCCTCCAGGTAGTAACGCGGTACTTCCGACTCCTCGACCAGATAATGGTCCGAGGGATTGCCGACCTGGGTCCTGAGGAACGCGACAAGGGGGCGGCTGTCCGCCCACTGGCCGAACAGATCGTGCGCGGTCCGTGCGCCGCTGTACAGCAGCACGAGACCGGCCGCCGACGCCAGGAGAATGCCGGGTTTCAGCATCCTCCCGGAGTTGCGAGCGCTGAGCCACGTGACCGCGCTCGCCAGCCCGGCGCCGGCCAGCGGGGCCGCGAAGGCAAGGCCGAAGGCCACATGCTTGTGCAGCGATGTCAGCTCACCAGACCGCGCCTGGAAGATGATCGGGAGAAGAGAGGTGATGAGTAGCAGGCCGGTCAGCGCCGGCCGCTGGCGCCCGACCAGCGGAACCGCCAGGACGGCCACCAGCAGGGTCGGCGCCGCCCACCGGAGACCGTGCTCGAATACGTCGAGCCGGCCCGTGGTAACGAATGGCGTGCGGGAGATGGTGGTCATCATCATGCCGGAGAGCTGCCTGGTGCCGGTGAGCCCCAGCCATACGCCGGCAACGGCCGCCGCTCCGACGGTGCCGCCGAGGGCGAGCCCGGCCAGCCGCACCGACAGCCGGAACTCCCGGCCGCGTGCTCGCCGTGTCGGCCTCCGGTGGCTACCGGTTGCCGACGCGCGCGCGGCTGGCGGCCGCGGCGCCGGAAACGGCGTTCCGGAGGCTTCCGCGCCCCGGTCCGACGGCGATCTCGACGTCCGAACGGTCATGGTGAGCACGATCAGACAGATGGAAGGGACGAACAACGCGACCATGTATTTCGTCGCGACGGCCCCGCCGAGAAGGATGCCCGCGACGGATGCGAGCAGCAGCGCGGTCCTGGTCCGTTCCGCGGCCGCGGCCCGGAGCCCGACGGCCAGGCCGCCGACCAGGAGCATGAGCGCCATCGCGTCGTAGGTGGCGAATCCACCGAGGAAGAGGACCGGTCCCCCGCAGACGAACGCCGCGGCCCCGGCCACGCCCGCGGCCCGGTTGAACAGTGAGCGGCCTACCGTCGCGACGAGGACCGTGGTGACCAGAGCGAAGACCAGGCTGAGCAACCGCGCGCCGGCGAGCCCGCCGGCGCCGTCCGCCAGGGCGCCGAGCGGTGGGTAGATGTACGGGGAGCCTGAGAAGTAGCTGGCGAAGTCGTCGTAG
The DNA here is from genome assembly GCF_032027725.1 of Pseudofrankia coriaricola. NCBI lineage: Bacteria > Bacillati > Actinomycetota > Actinomycetes > Frankiales > Frankiaceae > Pseudofrankia > Pseudofrankia coriaricola. The sequence continues at coordinate 72,539 of NZ_JASNFO010000077.1, forward strand.
CCCGGTCCTCCGTGAATCCAGGAGTTCAGGATCTGCCGACCGGCGTGGAGGTAGAGCGCCTCATCCTCAAAGGCGGTGGCCGAGAGACCGGTGGCCGAGAGGCTCAGCGAGATCGCCGCCTGAACGGCCAGCACAGCCACCAGCCCGGCTGCCAGCCCCAGGCGGGCATCAACGACGAGTCGCGGCCGCCAGCGGCGCCGGTCGCGGATACTGCCGACCGTCTGTACCCGGTCAGGCTCGGTGGCTGTCATGAGGGAATTCCGCCGCGGCCCCGCCGCCAGCCGCGGCATCCGAGACGAACCCGGACCGCGTCGGCCGCGAGGTCTTTCTCCGGCATCCCGGGAAGGCACGCGGCCCGCGGGATCGCCTCATCCGTGACCGGATCGGTCTTCAAAGAACCCCGCGACGGGCGCCGACGGTGGTCAATCTGGCCCTCCTCCGAACCTGTGGCAGCCAAAGTACCCCAGGATGAGACAGTCCCGCCGCCCAGACTTTAGAACTTCGGGCCGTTGCGTCGCAGCTCCGCCAACCACACGGTGGCGTTCCCGTCGGAGGGAGCGCGCCAGTCGCCTCGCGGCGACAGCGTGCCGCCATAGGTCACCTTGGGGCCGTTGGGCAGCGCGGAGCGCTTGAACTGGGAAAGCTGGAAGAAGCGCTGGAGGAAATCCTCCAGCCAGTGTGTGATCGTCGGCAGGTCGTAGGCGTGCCGGCGGTCCTCAGGGAAGCCGGCCGGCCAGCGGCCGGCGTCGGCGTCGCGCCACGCATGCCAGGCCAGGAACGCGACCTTCGACGGCGGCAGCCCGTAGCGCAGGATGTGGTAGAGGAAGAAGTCGTGCAGCTCGTAGGGGCCGATGCGGTCCTCTGTACTCTGCATCGCGCCCGTCTCCTCGTCGGCGGGTACCAGTTCGGGTGAGATCTCCGTACCGACGATCTCGTCAAGCAGGTGTCCGGTCGCCTCGTCGAACTGCCCGGAGACGATGGTCCAGCGGATGAGGTACTGGATGAGCGTCTTGGGCACGCCCGCGTTGACGGCGTAGTGGCTCATCTGGTCGCCGACGCCGTAGGTGCACCAGCCGAGCGCCAGTTCGCTGAGATCGCCGGTGCCGATCACGAACCCGCCGCGCTGGTTCGCCAGCCGGAACAGGTAGTCGGTACGCAGGCCAGCCTGGACGTTCTCGAAGGTCACGTCGTACACGGGCTCGCCCGCGGCGGCCGGGTGCCCCAGGTCGGTGAGCATCTGGCGGGCCGCGGGGCGGATGTCGATCTCCGCCGCCTCGACGCCGAGCGCGCGCATCAGCGCCCAGGCGTTGGCCTTGGTCTTCTCCCCCGTGGCGAAGCCGGGCAGGGTGAACGCGAGGATGGACGAGCGCGGGATCCCGAGCCGGTCGCAGGCCTTCGCCGCGACGATCAGCGCGTGCGTGGAGTCGAGGCCGCCGGAGACCCCGATCACCATCGTCTTCCCGCCCGTCGACCGGAAACGCCGGGCGAGGCCGTGTACCTGGATGTTGAACGCCTCATAGCAGTCGAGGTCGAGCCGTTCGGCTGTGTCGGGGACGTAGGGAAAGCGACGCTGCCGGCGCTTCAGCCCGACATCAAGCCGGTGCGGCCGGTGCTCGAACTCGACGGTCCGGAACCGGCGCTCGGGGTGGTCCGCATGGATCGCGTTGTCGTTGAACGTCGGGGTGCGCATCCGCTCCAGCCGTACCCGCGCGAGGTCGACATCGGCGACCAGCAGTTGCGGTGTCTCGGCAAACCGTTCGGACTCGGCGAGCAGGTCCCCGAGCTCGTGGATCGTGCCCTGGCCGTCCCACGACAGGTCGGTGGTGCTCTCGCCGGTGCCCGCCGCCGAGTAGACGTAGGCCGCCATCGCCCTGGCCGACTGGGCCGCGGACAGCAGGGCGCGCTCCGCGGACTTGCCCACCACGATGTTCGACGCCGAGAGGTTGGCGAGCAGCGTGGCGCCGGCCATCGCCTGGTAGGACGACGGCGGGATGGGGCCCCAGTAGTCCTCGCAGATCTCGATGCCGACCACCAACTCGCGCAGGTCCGTCGCCGCGAAGATCAGGTCGGTCCCGAAGGGCACCGTCTGGCCGGCGACCGAGATCTCCTCGCCGACGACGCCGGCGCCGGGCGCGAACCAGCGCTTCTCGTAATACTCCCGGTAGTTGGGCAGGAACGTCTTCGGCACCGCCCCGAGGACACGGCCGTGCGAGATCGCCAGCGCGGTGTTGTACAGCCGGCCGCGCCGGCGCAGCGGCGCGCCGACGAGCAGCAGCGGGGCGAGGCCCCGGGAGGCGTCGCGCACCTGCGCCACCGCGTCCTCGACGGCGTCCAGCAGCGCGTCCTGCAGGTGCAGGTCGTCGATCGCGTAGGAGGACAGGCCGAGCTCCGGGTAGACGACGACATCGACGCCGTCCGCGTCCGCCTCGCGGGCCAGCATGATCGTCGCGTCCGCGTTGCGCGCCGGGTCGGCGGTCGCGACCAGCGGGGTCGCCGCCGCGACCCGGACCAGCCCATGGCTGTGGATGGCCCCAAACGCGCGCTGACTCACATCATCTCCAGGTGGTGTCACGGGTCCGGCCCGAGTGCCCGAGCAGCTGGCGGCCTGGCCGGCTCACCTCTATCCTCGCGAGTCTGGCCCGCCGGTCAGCTGCTGGTGTGGCCGGCGAATCGTCCAGGGCGGCCACGAGTCCGCCAGCTGATCTTGAAGCGGAGCGGATGCCGGCGGTGGCTTGATCGCCAATCGTGCCCCGCGGTGGCCGCGATCCGATCTCGTTGACGACCACCAGAGGGCAGCAACGGCGATCAATGCCGGGCGTTCAGGAACTCGCTCCCGTCGAATCACTGGCCTCTTGGCCTCTCGCGCCAGAATCAATCAGGAAAGCGCCGAATGGCCCACCGGCGCCGAATTTGTATTCGCGGCGCGGGCGGTGGCCGCCCAGGTTATGCGAAGAAATATCGGCCTTCATTGGCGGCATGTTACTATTTACCAACAGCCCGCCTCACCAGGCGGATCCCGAGCGACGGGAAGGATAATTCGCCGTGTCCATGGCGAGCAGTTCGGCCCGTGCCGAGGAACCACGGGGCCGCCGGATTCGCCGGGATTTCCTGGCCAGCCGGCGGGATCTCCTGGAAGCAGCCGAAAGATTGCTCGCGAAGCAGGGCGGGCGTTTCAGCCTGATCGAGCTGGCGGCCGAGGCCGGCGTGTCGACAGCCACCGCCTACCGGCATTTCCCGGACGTCGACGCGGCCCTCGACGCCTACTACACGCAGCTCGTCGAGCGCCTGGTCACCCGCATGGAAGCTGTGCCGGCCGGGCCGGACGCGCTGCGCCGGTTCGTCGACGTGTGTGAGCTGTGGGTCCAGGAAGCCGTGGGCTGGGGCCCGGCCGTGGTACACGTCCGGTCCTACCGTGGCTTCCTGCAACGGCTGCGCACGGGCGACCCGATGATCGCACGGCTGTTCGGCGCGCTCGCGCCGATGCTGGCCGCGCTGACCGACGCCGGGGGCATCCCTCCCACCTCCGCCGAATACGGGGTGCTCCTCTGGGTCACCGTGTTCGACGAGCGGGTGGTCGTCGACCTGCACGACAGCCTGGGCTGGCCGGCCGAGCGGATCGCGACGGAGCTGACCGGTAGTGTCCTGCGCGCCCTCGGCCGGCCAGCCGGGATCATCGGCTGAATCGGGATCCAGGCGGCTGGTCAGGCGGCCCGGCCGGCGGCGCCCCCCCGCCCCCGGCCCCCCCGCCCCCCGCGCCGCCCCCCGCGCCCCCGTCTTCTTGGCGCCGGGGGGGGCTGGGGGCCCCCCCGCGCCGCCCCCCCCCCCCGGCCCCCCCCCCCCCCCGCCCCGGTCCCGGCCGCCGTGCCGCCTACCAGCCCGGCACCGCGCGCCCCGCGGCCGACGTGATCATCTCGCTGGTCAGCCCGTCGACGCCGGTCGCGCCCAGGAGCTTGACCGTCGTCGAGATCTCCTCGCGGAACAGCTCGAGCAGCCGTCCGACTCCCTCCTCACCGCCGGCGGCCAGCGCCATGGCCGCCGCCCGGCCGATGACCACGACATCCGCGCCGAGCGCCAGCGCCTTGACGACGTCCCCGCCCCGGCGGACCCCCGAGTCCAGCGCGACCGGCACCCGCCCGCCGAGCGCCGCCACGATCTCCGGGAGCTGGTCGAGCGCCGCCGGCACCGCGTCGAGCTGGCGGCCGCCGTGGTTGCTCACCAGTATCCCGGCGGCGCCGGCCCGCGCGGCCGCCACGGCGTCGGCGCCGGTGAGGATGCCCTTGGCGAGCCAGGGCAGCGGCGAGCCGGCCATCCGCCCGGCCAGCTCGTCCCAGGTCCAGATCGGCTCCCGGCGGACGAACAGCTGGCCGAGGGTGTCGGCCAGGTCGGCCGGGCCGGCGTGCGGGTAGTTGCCGCTGACCACGTCGACGTCGACGTCGAACCGGTTGCGCATGTTGCGCTCCCGCCAGCCGGCGGTCGGGCAGTCCAGGGTGAGGCAGAGGGCGGAGAAGCCCAGGTCGGCGGCCCGCCGCAGCATCGCGGCGAAGTTCGCCGGGTTGCCCATCGGGTGCAGCTGGGCGATCCGGGCCGCGCCCGGGGCCGCCATCGTCACCTCCTCCCAGGAGTACGAGCCGGCCTCCGGGACGATCGAGGCCACCCCGGCCTTGGCGTTCGCCCGGGCGACGGCGAGGTGGCCGTCCCGGTGCAGCAGCCGGTCGGCGCCGAAAGGGCTCGTCATTACCGGCATCGACAGCTCGATGCCGAGGAAGCTCCTGGCCAGGTCCGGCTCGCCCGCGCCGGTCATCAGCCGGGGCAGCACCGACCAGCGCTCGAACGACGACAGGTTCGCCCGCAGCGTCTGCTCGCCGCCCGAGCCGCCGTCGAGAAAGTCCCAGACCGGCGGGGGCAGCGCGCGGCGGGCCGCCTCGTAGATCTCCCCGACCGTGGCGAACCGGTCGGACGAGGTGAAGGAGACGAACGGGTCCGTGCCCGGCTCGGCCTGCGTGGCCGCGGCCGGCGAGGCGCCGGACCGCGTGGCTCCGGCCGGGGCCGAGGCGTCAGCGGCTGTCACGGGTCACTCCACTCCTTTCTGATCAGCTGACGGGACCGTGGGCGGCCGCTCCTGGCGCGCCGCGCGTCCACAGGCCCCCGAAGATCCCCTGTTCCCGGGGGCACCGACGTCGGCGAGCCGGGTCAGCCGGCGAGCAGCTGGCGGTCCGACGGCGCGTCTCCGAGCCCGGAGATGATGTCGACCAGGCCGGCCGGCGTCAGCGCCGCCTTCCGCTGGCCGGCGACGTCGTAGACGACGCCGCCCCGGGCCATCACCAGCAGCCGGTCACCCACCTCGATCGCGTGCCGCATGCTGTGCGTGATCATCAGCGACGCGCAGCCCAGCCGCTGATGCGTCCGGACCGTGAGGTCGAGCACCCGGTCTCGGGTCCGGGGGTCCAACGCCGCCAGGTGCTCGTCGAGCAGCAGCAGCCGGGGCTGGCGCAGTCCGGCCATCAGCATGGTCACGCTCTGGCGCTGTCCGGCGGACAGGAGCGCGACCGGGTCCGCGAGGCGTCGTTCCAGGCCCAGGCCGAGCATGGCGAGGTCGTCGCGCATCGCCGCCCGCCGGCCGCGGGTGATGGCGGGCAGCAGCCGGCGCCGGCGCCCGCGGGCGCCGGCAAGCGCCAGGTTGTCGGCCAGGGAGAGTTCGGGCGCGGTGCCGGCGAGTGGGTCGTCGAACACCCTCGCGACCGCCGCGGCGCGGGCGTGGTCGGGCAGCCGGGTCACGTCCCGCCCGTCGAGCAGCACCCGGCCGCGGCTCGGCCGGTGCGCTCCGGCCACCACGCCCACCAGGCTGCTCTTGCCGGCGCCGTTGCTGCCGACGACGGTGACGAACTGACCGGCTGGGATTTCCAGGTCGACGTGGTCGAGCGCGACGACCTCGGTCGGGGTACCCGGGTTGTGCACCAGGCGGACGCCGTCCAGTCGCAGCATCAGCCCGCCTCCTTCGCCGTCGCCGAGGCCTCCAGGGCGCCACGGGGGTGGCGGGCGGCCGTGCCGACCCGGCCGAGCGACCGACCGAGCTCGGGCAGGTAGCGGTTGAGCGCGACCGCCGCGACCAGGGTGAGCGCGGTGATGCCGGCCAGGTCGGTCGCCTGCAGCCCGGCGCGCAGCGCGCCGACCAGGACCAGCCGGTACAGCAGTGTGCCGACGGCCACGGCGACGAGCACCCGGCCGACCCGGGACGCCCCGCCCGGCCGGGCAATCAGCTCGCCCAGCATCACCGCGCCGACGCCGGCCAGCAGCGTGCCGGTGCCGGTCGCGGAGTCGGCGAAGCCCTGGGACTGCACCGTCAGCGCGCCGGACAGCCCTGCGCTGGCGTTGGCCAACGCCAGGCACAGCGCGAGCGAGCGCCGGTCGTCGACGCCCTGGGCCCGGGCCATCCGGGCGTTGACCCCGGTGGCCCGCAGCGCCAGGCCGATCTCGGTCAGCAGCAGGTATCCGACCGCGGCCAGGAACACGCTGGCGAACGCGGCGAGGATGGCGATGGTGAGCCAGTCCCGGACGCCCGGAGCGAGGCCAGCCAGCCCGCTGAACAGGGTGCCGCCGTCGCCCAGGCTGATCGACGGCCGGCCCAGGACGCGCAGGTTCAGCGTCGTCATCCCGATGCTCATGACCAGACCGGCCAGGATGACCGGAATCCGCAGCGCCAGATGCAGCCCGGTGGTCACCAGCCCGGCCACGGCCGCCCCGGCCACGGCGGCCAGCATCGCCAGCGGCACACCGACGCCGTGGCCCAGCAGCAGGGCGGTGAGCGCGCCGCCGAGGGTGAAGCTGCCGTCGACGGTGAGGTCGAAGTCCTGGCGGATGCGGACCACCAGGTAGATGCCCATGACGACCGGCAGCAGCGGAAGGCCCGCGATCAGGGTGTCGGTGAGGAGGTACCGCATGGCTACCCCATCGCCGCGGGCGGGAGGGCCACGCCGAGCGTGCCCAGCGTCGAGCGGTTGACGCCCCATTCGAGCGCACCCGGCCGGCCGAACGGGGTGTCGGCCGGCTTGGCCCCGTCGAGGACCATCGAGGCGACGCCGGCCGACGCGGCGCCGAGATCGGCGTAGCTCGGGCCGAGGGTGGCGAGCACCCCGGTGGTCGCCGCGTCGCCCGAGGTCAGGTACAGCGGGATCTTGTTCGACAGGGCGACCGCGCCGACCGCGGCGACTCCCGAGGCCACGGCCGCATCGGGCCCGACGAGGATCGTGTCGGTCCGGCCGATGAGGGAGCGGGCGGCGCTCTGCACGTCGCCGGCGCCGGCCACGGTCGCCTCGACCAGTGACATCCCGGGCCGCGCCTTGGTCGCCGCCCGCAGCTGGGCCACCCAGACCTGGCTGTTCTCGTTCGACGGGTCGTAGATCGTTCCGATCCGCCGGGGCTGTGGGGTCACCTTGGCCAGTTCGTCGAGCAGCTTGGCCGGATCGACGAAGTCGATGGTGCCGGTGACGTTGTGCCCCGGGTGGTCGAGGCTGTCCGCGACCTTGCCGCCCACCGGGTCGCCCATCGCGAGCGCGATGATCGGATGGGTCTTGTCCTGCTGGGCCATGGCGATGACGGCCGGGGTACCGATCACCGCGATCAGCGAGGCGTCGGACCGGGCCAGGTTGCGGGCGATGCTCTGGATCAGCGACGGATCGCCGTTCGCGTTGGTGACGTCGAAGCTGACCGGCCGGCCGGCGAGCCTCGCCGCGAGCTCCTTCTTGAACGCCGTCTCCAGCGTGGTGACGACGTCGGCCTGAGCGACCTCGAAGATGCTGACCTTGACCGCCGCCGAGCCCGGGGCCGACGAGCTCTCCGGTCCGGGCGAGCTTCCGCAGCCCGCGGCGGCGCTCACGCCGATCATGCCGATCACGCCGAGAAGCGCGCCCGCCGCCCAGCGGCGGCGCGACGTTCTGATCTTCATCCCACCTCCAGATCTGAGAAGTTCTTCTCAAGTCAGAGTCGGAGCGCTATGTTTCTCGGGAATGAAGATCTATGAGCGCTTGCGTAACGACCTGCTCACATAGGGTGCCTATATCTCGGGTCTACTACCTCGTCGCCCACCGATAGCTTCTCCCCCATTACGCAATGAGCGGGGGGATCATTGCCAACCCCGGCAAGGTTGACCTCGTTCCGCCGCCTGGCATGATCACGATTTCTGCCCTCTGCGGGTCATATCCGCAGCCCCTTCGCGACCACCAGAGGGCGCAAACGGCGATCACGCCAACGGGCCACGCGGCCGCGGCAATGGACGCGGCCACAGTCGCCGGCCCGACCGTGTCAGTCGCCAGTCGCCAGTCGCCAGTCGGCCGACGGCACCGGCGGCGGGTGGTCACCGACGGTCGACACGTTGTCACCCGGCCGCCACGACCTCTCCCCCAGTGACGCGCCGCACTGGAACGCTCCTCGGGAAACGATCCGGCGGGCCGTGGCAACCGGATGGCCGCCCAAAGGGTTAACGCGGCGAAAGCGGGGAACCCGAGGATCATCGTCGCCGACGGCCGGCGCGGTGTTCCTCTCGGAGCACATCCTTGTATGTTCTGGAGCGCTGACATGGGCCTGCGCTATACCCGCCGCCCCCACTACGGTCCTTTTCACGTGAACGTGAGCGAGAACGGGGTGTCATCGGTCACGCTCAAACTCGGACGTGTCTCCTGGCGGGTCTGGTCGAAGAACCGCCGGCGCGGCCTGTCCAGCGTCGACCTTCCCGGCCCGTTCTCCTACCGGCGCGAAAGCTCCCGCCGATAACGATCATCACCGCCGGCCGGTGGGCGTGGCCCGTAACCCAGGGCACGCCCGCCCGCCGGCCGGCGCTCGTAACCGGCCCCGCGCCGTCCTCCCGGGGAGAGAAAAACACGCCGGCCGCTCTCCGTATCAGGCGTGACGGGGCCGCGGCCGCCCGCTGGCGAGTTCTTCGATCTGGGCACGGATGAAGGCGTCGACGGCCTCGTAGTCGGCGGCGATACCCAGATCGACGTCGATTGTCATGATCTGGGTCATGCCTATCATCGCCACCTGCGCGACCAGTGGCGGGCACCGTTCAGGTGGAACTCCGAGGTCGGTGAGCGCGACCGTGAACGCGTCGAGCTGGAGCTGGCGATAACGCTGGTAGTAGTCGATGATCGCGGACCGGATCGCCTTGCGGTGGTTGGCCAGAGCCATGAACTCCATGTTGAACCTGGAGTTCGTCACGCCGGTGTCGCGCAGCTCCCAGAGCTGCCGCAGTGTCGGCCGGGAACCGAGCACCTCCCGCAGGAGCTCCAGGCCCACGTCCGCGCGCCGCCGGAACACCTGCAGAAACAGGTCGTCCATCGTCTGGAAGTAGTAATGCACCAACTGGGGTGTGAGGCCAGCCCGCGCGCCGACCCGGCGCGAGGTGACGGACGCGTAACCTTCCTCCAGCAGCAACCGCTCCGCGGCGTCGAGCAGCTGCTCACGCCTCCCCGACTCCGCTGAAGCAGTCCGACCCTGGCTTACCATCTGTCCTTCATATCGCGGTGCGACGGCTAGTTCCGCACGGTTCACACCGTGTCGTGCCGGTCAGATTATCAGCACCCGTCGATCACCATGGTGACCGGAACGGCCGGGACGGAGGCCCCGGGCACCGCTGGTGAGGACGGCGATCCGGCTCATCGGGCGCCGCCCTCGACGGGGGTGAACTCCAGGTGGAGCTCGGTCAGGCCGCGCAGTATCCAGGTCGGCTCGTACTTGAAGCGCCGCGCCTCGGCCGGGCCGTGGTGCTCCTCGGACAGCCGGATGTCTCGGGTGCGGGCGAGGATGCGTTCGAGGCTGATGCGGCCTTCGACGCGGGCCAGCGGGCCGCCGGGGCAGGAGTGGACTCCCCTGCCGAATGCGATGTGCTGGCGGACGTTCTTACGGTCGACTCGGAACTCGGCCGGGCATTCGAACTGCCGGGGATCGCGGTTGGCGGCGCCGTTGAGCAGCATGACCGGCGTCCCCGCCGCCACATCGACGCCGCCGATGGTCGTGGCGCGCCGGGCGAGGCGGAAGTCGGTCTTCACCGGGCTCTCGATGCGCAGCGTCTCCTCGATGAGGTCCGGGATGAGCTCCGGGTGCTCCCGAAGCTCGTCCTGGACGTCGGGGTGCTCGGCCAGGTATTTCAGCACCGCCCCGAGCAGCCGCGCGGTGGTCTCCTGCCCGGCGGCGAACAGGAACGTGGCGGCCCGGACGACCGCGGTCACCTCTGGGACGCTCCCGTCCGGGTAGGTCGCCGCCGCCATCTGCGTCAACACGTCGCCCCGCGGGTCGCGCCGCCGGTCCTTGATGTACTCGGCGAACCAGCTGTCCAGCCACCCGAGCGCGTTCAGCTCCCCGTCCCGCGAGCCGCCTGCGCCAACCTGCCCCGGGCTCGCGGACAGGCCAAAGCCCACCCGGAACCGCTCGTGGTCGGCCTCGGGCACGCCCAGCACGTCCGCCACCGTCAGCATCGCGAACGGCTGCGCGAACGCGCGGATGAACTCGCACCGACCGTCCGCGAGAAACTCGTCCAGTTGCAGACCGGCGAGCCGCCAGATGAAACTCTCGTTCTCCTGCAGCCGTTTCGGCGTGAGCATCCGCATCACCAGCGCCCGCTCGCGGGTGTGCATCGGTGGGTCCATGGTGACCATGTGCTCGTTCATCGGGATCTGGTCCCGGTAACGGTCGATGATCTCACCGACGTCGTCGCCCTCAAGCGGCACCGGGAACGTCGCGAACGGACCGATCACCGAGTTGCACGACGAGAACGTGTCGACGTCGCGGTACACCTCGTGCGCCTCGTCATAACCCGTAACGGCCACCACGCCGAGGTGGGGCAGCGGGAGCACCGGGCACGCCGCGCGCAGGTCGTCGAAGTAGGAGTACGGGTCTTCGACAAGCGACTCGTCGTTGAAGAAGTCGATGGTGGTCCAGTCGGTCATCCCAGCCGCCTTCCAGGCTTCGGACACGCGATATCCAGGGGTCTTGGGCGGTCGCCAAAACTGCGATTGACGAATTTTTAGCACACGCCCAGCCCGGCCCGCAAGCAGCGCCCGGAATCACTACTCTCACCCCACGGCTCAGCCATGGACTCCGTCCCCCCGAGCCAGCCCGCGCGAGATGGACCGATGGAAGACCCAGGTCAGCGCGCGGAGGTGGTGAACGACCACCCGACCGCGCCGACGCGCATCGGGCCGCCCCGGGCCAGCGGCGAGCGCCGCGCCGGCCCTATCCATGGCACCGGGTGCAGCAACATGCGGCCGCGTGCGAAGATCTGGCGCAGCCGGCGATGAGGCCGGCGCCACCGACTCGCCATGACTCCCGCCCACCGCGGCCGCCGTCGCTTCCACCCGGCCGAACGGGAATGCGATCGCGGTTCGCAACGGTCGGGCTTGCCGACCCGGTGGACATGTGTTAGACACCGGGCGAGCAAATTGGGCGACCGCCCAAGATGGCGTTGGCTGAGGCCGTCATGGTCGGGCCTCAGAGTCAACAGCGCGGCGGTCCGACGTTTCTAAACCGAGTACCAACGCCGTCCCCCTCGCGGCAGAGGAGAAGATTCATGACGATGGCCGGACCTCCCCTGCGGATCGTGCAATGGACGACGGGAAAGGTGGCTCGCGAGGCCGTCAAGGCGATCGTCGAACGCCCGGACCTCGAGCTCGTCGGTGTCTATGCCTTCAGCAAGGAGAAGGTCGGCCAGGACGTCGGTGACCTCACAGAACTCGGACGTACCCTCGGTGTCGCCGCCACCGACGACATCGAGGCCATCATCGCCTTACAGCCCGACTGTGTCGTCTACATGCCGTTGCACCCGGACGTGGATCATCTGACCCGTCTGCTCGGTGCCGGCGTCAACGTCGTCTCCACCGCCGGATTCATCACCGGCCGTGCCTACGGGCCCGAGACGCGCGCCGCGCTGCAGAAGGCCGCCCTCGCCGGCAACGCGAGCCTCTTCGGCAGCGGCATCAACCCCGGCTTCGCCGAGTACATCGCCACGGTGGCCTCGGGACCGTGCCGGGAGGTCAACTACGTCCGGGTCACCGAGTCGTTCAACATCGGGCTCTGGGCCGCGGACGCGAACCAGGACGAGCTCGGCTGGGGCAGCCCGGCCGGCGAGCCCGGCCACGCCGACGACATCGAGAAGGCGACGGCGGTGTTCGGCGACGCGGTCGAGTCGATCGCCGCCCATCTCGGCCTGCCGCTCGACGACATCCGCTGCGAGGTCCAGTTCGCCCACGCGGCCAGCGACGCCGACGTCCCCGGCCGGGCCGTGAAGCGCGGCAGCGTCGCCGGTATCGACGTCCGCTGGATCGGCTCCGACGCCGGCGTCGACGTCGTCGAGGCGCAGGTCCGCTGGACGGTCGCGGCCGACCTCGAACCGGCGTGGGACATCGCGATGGCGTACCTCATCGAGGTGCGCGGCACACCGCAGATCAACCTGCGCGTCGACGTCCTGCCGGCAGACATCTCCACCTTCACGCTCGAGGACGCGTCCGCGATGGGCTCGATGATCACCGCCATGCCGGTCGTCAACGCCATCCCCGCCGTCGTGGCCGCCCCGTCGGGCATCGTCACCTACGCCGATCTGCCGCCGGTCACCTCGCGGCTGAAGGCGAAGCGCTGACGGGAGCGGAAGCGGGCCGCCGAGAAGGGTGAGCCCGCGGCGGGAGTGCCCACGCTGTCGTGAGCACTCTCATTCGAGATTCGAGCAGCGTCGGCACACCGAATCGAGGCGACGATGAACGACAGCGACCCGGGGACGCCAGGCGAGTTACCCAGCCCCCGACGAGCCCGGCCACGTCACGGACGCCCGGGCCCGCCGGCTGCCGCGGGCGGCCCAGAGGGCAGCGAAGACCGGGGCGGGCCTCGGCATCGCCGGCCACGGCGCACGGCGCTGGCCGCCGCCGCGATGGTCACGGCGCTGGCCGCCGGCTGCGCGGTGGCCGGCGGCGGCGCGGGCGGCAGCGCCCGCGCGGCCTGCGACACGCCCGGATACAGCGACGACGAGATCCGGCTGGGCTTCGTCTATCCCGACAGCGGCGCGGTCGCCAGTTCGCTCGCCGCGTCCATGAGCGGCTTCCTCGCGCGGATCGGGCAGGCGAACGCGGCCGGCGGGATACACGGCCGCAAGCTGGTCTACTCCTGGCGCGACGACGTCAGCGCGAGCGGCCAGAACCTGGAGGCCGTGCGCGATCTCGTCGAGAAGCAGGACGTCTTCGGGCTCGTCGAGGCATCCGTGAGCGCCTTCGGCGGCGCGGACTACCTCCGCGCACGCGGCATCCCGGTGGCGGGGATAGCGGCTGAGGCATTCTGGGCGGACCCTCGCTACCGCAACATGTTCGCCTACACGTACCTGTTCACGGACGGCCCGTCCGTCTCCACCTTCGGCGACTACGCGAAGACCCAGGGCGGTACCCGGGCGGCCGTGATCCAGAGCGACGTCACGTCGACCGGAAACGACATCGGGTCGCGGATGAGTGTCAGCCTGGCGGCCGCGGGCATCCCGACTGTGCCCGGCCGCTTCGTCTACAACCCGAGCGTCACCAGCCCCATGCAGCTGGGCCAGCAGCTGCGCGCCGCCCAGGCCGACGTGGTGATCGCCGTACTCGCCGGCAGCAACCTGGCCGAGGTCATGCGCGGTATCCGGGAGGCCGGCGCGCCGGTGAAGGTCGTGCTCGCGCCCAGCGGCTATGACAAGGCGCTCATCGACCAGTACGGCCAGACGCTCGGCGGGCTGAGCGCGGCGGTCACCTACGTTCCCGCCGAGATCGGCGGCCCGGCCCACCAGACCTATCTGGACGCGATGGCCGAGTACGCCCCCGAGCTGCGGCCTCCGGACCAGGAGCTCGCCTTCGTCACCTACATCATCACCGACCTGTTCCTCTCCGGCCTGGACAAGGCCGGCCCCTGCCCGACCCGCGCCCAGTTCATCGACACCCTGCGCGCCAGCAAGTTCGACGCCAGCGGGCTGCTGCCCGGCCCCGTCGACATGACGAAGGACTTCGGTCAGATGGCCCTCTGCTACACCTTCATGCGGGTCAACCCCGCCGGCACGGGCTACGACGTCGTCCCCGACCCGAACGCCGACCCCGCCAACCGCGACCGCTGGTGCGGCCACCGGCTGGAGCACTAGTGATCCTGGGGACAACGGCCGCCGGGTGCGCGAAGGAAGATCATTTTCGCACATCCTTTGGCCCTCTAGGCGGTCGCGTCGTTCCACGCGGCGACCGCCGCCACCGCAGCGCCGCCCACCCCGCGGGTCGGCGGGTGCCCGGGCCGAGGACGCACGATTTGTGATCCACCACGTGGTGCGCCCGAGCGCCTACTTTACGTTTAGGTCCGAGTGACACAGAGTCGCTCCATGCGCTGTACGAGAAGCTCACGCGCCACGACCGGCATGATCATCGCACTCGTCCCGCTGGCGCTCGCCGCCTGCGGCTCCTCGACGAGCCCGCCAGCCGCCGCCGCGCAGACCTCGCTCTCCCCCGCGGCCTCCACCCCGGGCGCGACGTCCACGCCGTCGCCCCTGCCCGCCCTGTCGGCTCCGCCTACGGTCGTGCTCGACGAGTTCACCCGGTACGGCCCGGGCGCCAAGGCCGTCACCTACGACCCGACGCGCGTCCCGGTCGACTCGGATGTCGCCGTCGTGCTGGTGCAGACCACCGGCCAGACCCTCACCCTGCTCACGGTCCGCGGCCTGCCCGCGAACCAGCACTTCGGCGCGCACGTGCACGCCAACGCGTGCGGCGAGAACCCAGAGGCGGCCGGCCCGCACTACCAGAACAAGGTCGACCCCAAGCAGCCGTCGGTGAACCCGGACTACGCCAATCCAAGCAACGAGATCTGGCTGGACTTCACCACGGACGCGACCGGCTCGGCCCATGTGGAGTCCACCGTCCCCTGGACCTTCAGCGACCGGCCGCACAAGTCGATCGTGATCCACGCGCAGCACACCGCCACCGACCCGGGCCACGCGGGCACCGCCGGCGCACGGCTCGCCTGCGTGAACCTCTAGCCGGCACCGCTGGTCCGGTGGCGTCGTCAGTCGGCTTCGGCCGGGTCGCGGGGGGGGGGGGGGGGGGCCGCCCCCCCCCCGCCCCCCCGGCCCCCCCGGCGCCCGGGGGTGGGGGGGGGGGGGGGGGGGGGGGGGGCGGGGGGCGGGGGGGGGGGGGCCCCCCCCCCCCCCCCCGCGGCCCGGCCGCCCGCCCGTATGACCAGCTTGATCGACAACCGGTCCCGTTTGCGTCGGGTTACTCGCCGGCACATGCTTACCGCACATGGACTATCGCGTACTCGGTCGCACCGGCGTGCGGGTCTCCCCGCTCTGCCTGGGCGCGATGATGTTCGGGGCCTGGGGCAACCAGGACCACGACGACTCGATAAAGATCATTAACCGGGCGCTGGACGCCGGCATCAACTTCATCGACACGGCGGACGTCTACTCCGCCGGCGAGTCGGAGGAGATCGTCGGCAAGGCGCTGGCCGGCCGCCGCGACGACGTCGTGCTCGCGACCAAGCTGTACATGCCGATGGGGCCCGGGCCCAACCAGCGCGGCCTCTCCCGCCGCTGGATCGTCGCCGAGGTGGAGAACAGCCTGCGGCGCCTCGGCACCGACTGGATCGACCTCTACCAGGTGCACCGGCCCGACCCGTCGACCGAGATCGACGAGACGCTCGGCGCGCTCACCGACCTCGTCCGCGCCGGCAAGATCCGCTACTTCGGCAGCTCGACGTTCCCGGCGCACGAGGTGGTCGAGGCGCAGTGGGTGGCCGAGCGCCGAGGCCGCGAGCGGTTCGTCACCGAGCAGCCGCCGTACTCGCTGCTCGTCCGCGGCATCGAGGCCGACCTGCTGCCGGTGGCCCAGAAGTACGGGCTCGGCGTGCTGCCGTGGAGCCCGCTCGCCGGCGGCTTCCTGTCCGGCCGCTACACCCGCGACGGCGGCGAGGTCACGAGCACCCGGGCGTCCCGGGTCCCGAACAGGTTCGACCTGTCCGTGCCCGAGAACCGGCGCAAGGTCGACGCCGCCATCGCGTTCGGCGACCTCGCCGCCGAGGTGGGCATCACGCTCATCGAGCTGGCCCTGGCGTTCGTGCTGCGCCATCCGGCGGTGACCTCGGCGATCATCGGCCCGCGCACGATGGACCATCTGGAAAGCCAGCTCACCGGAGCCGACATCACCCTGGACGAGGCGGCCCTGGACCGGATCGACGAGATCGTCCCGCCGGGCGTCACCATCAACCCGGAGGACGCCGGGTGGATCCCGCCGGCCCTCACCAAGCCGGCTCTCCGTCGCCGCTGACGTCACGGCTGGTCGCGGATCGGGCGATGGCGTGGGCCGGG